>JALZFG010000409.1 GCA_030861645.1 Actinomycetota bacterium | reverse complement strand
CGTCCAGCGAGGGTGACGAGCCTCCTCACCGAGCGGCGCCGCCGCCTCGAAGCCGATGAAGGCAAGCACGGCGAACACCATCCCCTTGAACGTCCCGGTAAACGTCCCCTCTGGGGCGTTCGTCGGGTCGAACGCCTGGAGCGTGTTCTCGCCCACGTTCGAGAAGATCATCCACACCGCCAGGGCGACGAAGATCCCGATCTCGAAGATGCCGAGGAGCACGCCGGCATCGGTCGAGAGGCGGACGTCGCGATACGTGAGAAAGAAGACGATGCCGGCGGCGACGAGGACCCAGATCCACCACTGCCCGGCGTAATCCCAGCCGACGTCGTTCTGCATGACGTCCGTGGTTGCCCACGCGAAGATCAGGAAGAGAAGCGGCGCGACGAGCGGCTCGAAGAGGAGAAAGGCCCACCCCACCATGAAGCCGGGGATCGGTCCGAGCGAGCGCGAGACGTAGCTGTAGAGGCCACCTGCGGACGGGATCTGCTTGGCGAGCTGGCCGATCGAGCTGGCGACGAGCACGCAGGCGATGAGCGCGAACAGGACGGACAGCGGGAGCGCTGGGCCGGCGTGCGACACGGAGACGAGGATCGAGAAGGCGATCGCGGCGCCCGGCGCCATGTGCGTGATCGACTGGAAGAGGACCTGCGGAAGCCCGATCGAGTGCTCGCGCAGCCGATCGAAGGACGGAGTCGGCACCGCTCCAGCTTCCATCTCGCCCTCCTTTCGTCGCTCGCGCTGGAATGCTGGCGATTTCGGACGGGCCACGCAACCCGGAGCCGCCACGACAGGCACGCGTTGTCGCGGCCTGAGCCCGGACGAACCCTCAACCAACCCTCAAGGGGGTCTGACCCCCCGCCAGGGCAAGGAACAGCTGTTAGTTGCCGCGTGCGCTACGCGCTCTCGAGCACCTCGTCGATCGCGCGCGTCAGGGACTCAACCGTCGTCATTGCGGAGAGTCCCAGGAGCGTTTCCTGCTCGCGGGTGAGCGGGAGCGAGTCGATCTCCTCGTCGAGCTCGTCGCGATGGTGGGGATCGAGCTCGCCGTGCTTCGCGACCGTCCGAAACGCCTCGCGCGGATACCCGGTTCGCTCAACGAGGTACTCGATCAGCTCAGCGCTCGGCGGATCTCCCTCCATCACGGCGAAGTAGCCGAGCAGCGCGACCGGGTGGTAGTGGAAGAGCCAGTAGTACTGCGACCCGACGAGGCTCGCCGCGCTCGGAGAAGGAACCCGCGCGAGTACCGCCGCGCGATCGAGTCCGAGCAGCTCGAGGTCGTCCAGTAGCCATTCGTCGTGGTCGCGTTCCTCCTCGGCGTGCGTTTCGAGGTACGACGCGACGCCGGCCGCGACGGCATCCGTCTCGGCCATCTCCCGCGCGCGACGCGCACCCTGCTCCATCAACGGGACCGTCGCCCGAATGATCGTGTGAAACGTAACGAGGTACTCCGGCAAGAGCTCCGAGACCCGCGAATGGTCGATGAGCCGTGACGAGGCGGCCTCGAACGCAGGGTTGACGAACTCGATCTTCTGGCGAAGGCGAGCGCTCGGCGCGCTTCGCGCGGGAGGACGGTCAGCGTTGCGTGACGGGGTCGTCGATCGCGACCGATCCACGCTCAGACCATCTTGAGCACTGCTGCGTGATCCGTCCCGCCCTCCACCGCTCGGAGGAAGTGCTCGCGGAAGCGGCCGAGGAAGCGGAGCTCCTCGTAGGACAGATCCCGCAGGGCGTCGAGCACTTGCGGAGGGATTACGTCCTTGTTCACGCCTTGGCGCTCGAGGGTTCCGTCAGGATCCATCCAGAACTCCTTCCTCAGGCTCGGATCCGTGAGCACGTCGCCCAGCTTCTCGAAATCATCGCCCTGCTCCGCCACGCCCGCCCCCTTTCAAGACGATTTGACTGCGGGGAACTATCATGGCCGCCTTGATGGTGTCAAGGCCGCAATCGGCTCGGCCTTGTCTTTGCCGACGCGATCCACGCGAACCGCGTCGCGGCGCCGGAGGCGCAGCGGCAGGTGCGGCGCTGGTTCGGCCGGTGCCCGCGACAAAGTGGACAACGAGCACTCCATGACGGTGACGCCGATCTGCCCAGCGTGCGGCGCGGAGAACGCCGTCGGCGCCCGTTTCTGCGGCTCCTGCGGCGCTTCCCTCGCTGGTCCCCCGAGTCCGCCCGCGGAAGCGCGCAAGATCGTGACGGTTCTCTTCTCGGACGTGACGGGCTTCACCACCCTCGGTGAGGAGCTCGATCCAGAACCGCTGCGCCAGCTCATGGTCCGGTACTTCGAGGAGATGAAGCGCGTCGTGGAGCGTCACGAGGGGACGACCGAGAAGTTCATCGGCGACGCGGTGATGGCCGTCTTCGGGATTCCGCGGCTGCACGAGGACGACGCCTATCGCGCGGTCCGCGCCGCCCTCGAGATGCGCGAGGCCCTTGGTGTGTTGAACGACGAGTTCGAGCGGGTCTGGGGAGTCAGGATCCTCACGCGGACCGGCGTCAACACAGGGGAGGTGATAGCGGGAGACCCCGCACGCGCGCACTCGTTCATCGCGGGCGATGCCGTCAACGTCGCCTCGCGCCTCCAGGAAGCGGCCGAGCCCGGCGAGATCGTCGTCGGCGAGACCACCTACAGGCTCGTCAAGGATTCGGTATCCGCAGAGGCGCTCGCTCCGCTCACGGTCAAGGGGAAGTCCGAGCCGATCGCCGCGTGGAGGATCGTCGACGTCGTCCCCGCGGAGCGGCGGTGGACGCGGCGTCTCGACTCCCCGCTCGTCGGACGCCACCGAGAGCTCGCCGTGCTCGAGGACGTGTTCGGCGGGACGGTCCACTCCCGCACCTGCCGGCTGGTAACAGTCATCGGTCCCGCCGGCGTCGGCAAGTCTCGCCTGACAAGCGAGCTGCTTCGAAGGCTGGGCCAGGACGCGACCGTCGTCGGCGGCCGCTGTCTGCCCTATGGGGAGGGGATCACGTTCTGGCCGATCGTCGAGGTGCTGAGAGAGGCGGCGGGCATCAGCGAGTTCGATGCGCCCGAGCAGGTGTCGCCGAAGCTCCTGGAGCTGCTGTCGGCTGCTCCCGACGCCGCGCTCATCGGCGAGCGGCTCATCGGGCTGATGGGAATCGGCGAATTCACGCCAGGGATGCAGGAGACGTTCTGGGCCGTCCGGAAGCTCGTCGAGGAACTGGCCGCGCGGCAACCGCTCGTGGTCGTGTTCGACGACATTCACTGGGCGGAGCCGACCTTCCTCGACCTGCTCGAGTACCTGGTGGACTGGATCAGAGACGTCCCGGTGATGCTCCTCTGCCTGGCCCGACCCGAGCTGCTCGAGGTCAGGGGAACGTGGATGACGGCGAAGACGAATACGTCCCTCGTCACGCTCCAGCCGCTGACGGACACCGAGATCGAAGGCTTGATGGACAACCTCGTCGGCGGGGCGCAGGTGGCGAAGGAAGCTCGAGCTCGCATCGCCGCTGCGGCCGAGGGGAATCCGCTCTTTCTGGAGGAGACGCTCCGAATGCTCGTCGATGACGCCGTGCTCGAGCGGCGCAACGGAAGCTGGGCCGTGACGGGCGACCTCTCGCGGCTGACGATCCCGCCGACGATCCAGGCGCTCCTCACCGCGCGTCTCGACAGGCTGGACGAGGAGGAGCGGAGGGTCATCGAGCGCGCGGCGGTCATCGGACGGGTGTTTTGGTGGGGCGCCGTGTCCGAGATGTCTCCCGTCGAGCAGCAGCCGCGCGTGGGCACGCACCTCCAGTCGCTCACGAGGAAGGAGCTCATCTGCCCCGACCGCTCGGAGTTCCGCGAAGAAGACGCGTTTCGGTTCACCCACATCCTCGTTGCGGAGACGGCGTACGCAAGCATCCCGAAGACGGCGCGGGCAACGCTGCACGAGCAGTTCGCCGCGTGGATCGAGGCAAAGAGCCGCGACGGGAGCGGTGAGTACGAAGAGATTATCGGCTTCCACCTCGAACGGGCCTACCAGTCGTTGTCGGAGCTTGGGCAGATGGACGAGCGCACGCGGGCGCTGGCGCAGGCGGCCGCGGTCCGGTTGGCCTCCTCGGGGCGGCGCGCTTTCGCGCGCGGCG
Source organism: Actinomycetota bacterium (assembly GCA_030861645.1). Classification (GTDB taxonomy): domain Bacteria; phylum Actinomycetota; class Thermoleophilia; order Gaiellales; family Gaiellaceae; genus JALZFG01. The sequence goes on along the minus strand of JALZFG010000409.1, from coordinate 4,340 downwards.
ACATGCCGGCCGCCGTCAACCTGCTCTCACGAGCGGTGGCGCTCGAGCCGGAGGGCGACCCCGGCCGCCTCGAGCTGTTGCCCGAGCTCGCGTTCGCGCTTCTGGAGACCGGAGACTTCGCCAGGGTGCAGGAAGTGGTCGCCGAGGCGAGCGAGGGGGCGAGCGAGTGCGCCGATCGGCGCCTCCAGGCGCACGTCCTCATCCTTCGCTTGTGGGTTCAGCTGTTCACCGACCCCGAGGGGTGGGCAGAGGAGGCTCGCCGCGGCGCAACAGAGGCAATCGCGATCTTCGACGAGCTCGGCGACGAGCGCGGTCTCGCGAAAGCGTGGTCGCTGCTCGGCGTGTTCCACGTCTACCGGTGCGAGTTCGGCGCGTCGGAGGACGCCTGGGAGAAGGCGGCGGCACATGCCGACGCCGCCGGTGAAGAGCGCGAGAATCTGGAGTCGTTGTCGTGGGTTCCGCTCTGCGTCTGGGGCGGCCCGACTCCCGTGGAGGAGGGAATTCGCCGGTGTCAGAGGGTCTTCGCGAGAGCCGAGGGCGACCGCAAGGCGATGGCGACGGCGCTCTTCACGCAGGCGAAGCTCGAGGCGATGCGCGGCCGCTTCGCCGAGGCCCGCCACCTGATCGCGCAGGCCAAGGCGATGCTCGAGGAGGTCGCGCTGACCGTCTGGATCGCGGGGCCGCTGGCCCAGATGACGGCGTGGGTCGAGCTCCTTGCCGGCGAACCTGCGGCAGCCGAGCGGGAGCTTCGGTGGGGCGTCGATACCCTGCGTGAGATCGGTGAGTTCGCGTGGCTCCCGACGGTCGCGGGCATCCTCGCGGAGGCGGTGTCCGTGCAGGGTCGTGACGAGGAGGCCGAGGAGGTCGTGACGATGGGCGAGGAGACCGCGGGCAGCGATGACGCCTACTCCCAAGGGCTGCTACGAAGCGTCAGGGCGAAGAGCCTCGCGCGGCGAGGGCAGGTCGAGGAGGCCGAGCGTTTGGCGCGCGAAGCGGTCGCGGTCGCGGAGCCCACCGACTTCCTCTTCTTGCAGTCACTTGCGCGTACGAGCCTCGGTGAAGTCCTCCAACTCGCCGGGCGCGAGGAAGAAGCAGAGGCTGTCCTCGCCGAGGCCGTGGACCTCGCCGAGCAGAAGGGGTACGTCGTCGGCGCCGGGCGAGGGCGCGCGCTGATCGAGGGCGCCGCTAGTAGGGCCGGCGGTAGAGAATGAGGCCGTGCTCGACGTCTGATCGGTGCCGCGGGCCCCAGTCCCGGGCTTCCTGTCGAGCGTAGACGAAGACGTCGATCGGCACTCCGGCGTCGCCCTTGGGACGGTAGTCGGGCGCTCGGAAGGCCACAATCGGCTCGTCCGCGCGGTCGACGATCACGACCAGATCCGCGTCGCTTCGCGCCGACCAGTCGCCGCGCGCGAGCGAGCCAATGAGGATGACCTCGCGCACCTCGGACCGCGACGCGAGCTCGTCCTCGACGACGCGTCGAAGTCGCGCCAGGACGGCGTTGTAATCAAGCGTTCGAAAGACGACCTTCGACATATCCGACATATGTGGCCGCGTCGCGAAGCGCTTGCTCCGCGTCGAGCTCCGCGTACACGTCGGCCGGCGCTCCCTGTGGCAGCGTGTTCGGGCAGCGGGCGCCGACATAGTGCCTGTCGAGCCGCCTTGCCGAATCACTGACCTCGGCGGGAACGGACTCGAGCGGCTCTCTGAGCCCGGTCAGCGCGTGTCCCCTCGCCTCGACTCCGCGAGCCTCCCACAACGCCTTGACGGCCTTCTCGGCGGCTTGGTGGGGAAAGAACGCACACCCCTCATAGCGCCCGACCGACTTGAGCGCGTGTGCCTGGCGAAGCCAGTCGCCCGGCCGGCGCGGCATCAGGACGCGACTGCGCGAAACGAGCCGGAGACGGCCGAGCCCTCTCCCGGCGGTCTCGAAGTCTCATGCACCGCGGCGTGGCGCTGCTCGTCCGCGCGGTAGCTCGACCGCACCAGCGGGCCTGAGAAGACGGAGCCGAAGCCCAGCGCCTCGCCCTGCTCTCGGAACCAGCGGAACTCGTCCGGGTGGACCCAGCGGTCGATCGTCGCGTGCTTCGGCGAGGGCTGCAGGTACTGCCCGATCGTGACGACGTCGACTCCGTGCGCGCGCAGGTCGCGCATCGTCTCGACAACCTCGTCGTTCGTCTCGCCGAGGCCGACGATGATCCCCGACTTCGTCAGAACGCGGTAATCGGACACCTCCTTGGCGCGCGCGAGCAGCCAGAGCGCCTTGTCGTAGCTCGCCTTCGCGCCGCGCATCTTCCGGTGGAGGCGGCGCACCGTCTCGATGTTGTGGTTGAAGACATCCGGCCGGGAGTCGAGGACGATTCTGAGCGCGTCGTCCTCGACGCCGAGGAAGTCCGGTGTCAGGACCTCGACTGTCGCTCGTTCGAGCTTCGCCTTGATCGCGCGCACGGTCGCGGCGAACTGCCACGCCCCCTTGTCCGGAAGGTCATCACGGTCGACGGACGTGACGACGACGTGGGTGAGCTGCATTCGCGCTGCTGTCTGGGCGAGGCGGAGCGGCTCGAGCGGATCCGGCGGATGCTCGGGGCGGCCGGAGTTGACGTAGCAGTAGCGGCACGCGCGCGTGCAGGTGTCGCCGAGGATCTGGAACGTCGCCGTCCCGCGTCCCCAGCACTCGGCGATGTTCGGACAGCGCGCCTCCTCGCAGATCGTGTGCAGCCGCTGTCCGTGGATCAGCTCCTTGACCTCGAAGTACCGCGTCCCGGCGCTGGGGGCGCGCACCTTCATCCACTCGGGCCGTCGCGGGCGCTCGCCCACGGGAACCGATCTCGCCGGCGCCGTCAGGAGCGCATCACCACCTGCTCGATCCCGGCTGCCTCCCCGGCGCGCGTGGAGTGCGTCGGCCTTGCCGACACCTTCTCGTGGATGGGCTGCGGCCAGAGGCCGGCATCCTCCCCCGCGGGGAGCGGTTCAAAGACGAGCTCGAAGGTGGCGGCGAAGGCCTCGACGGCGTGCGGCCGAACCTCCTCGAGCGTCAGCGGACGGCCGAGCTCGCTCGCCATCGTGGTGAACGCGGCGTCGCCCAGGCCGCATGCCGTGATCCATTCCGTGAACGGAGCGGGATCGAGGTCAACATTCAGCGCGTAGCCGTGCGTCGTGATCCAGCGCGCGACGTGGACGCCGATGGAGGCGATCTTGCGGGGCGGGGAGGTGAGCCAAATGCCGGTCAGCCCGTCGATGCGCCGCCCGTCGAGTCCGAACGCGGCGAGCGTGCGGATGAGCGCTTCTTCGAGATCCCGGCAGTACTTTCTGACGTCCTGACCATGGCGGCGCAGGTCGAGGATCGGGTAGCAGACGAGCTGTCCCGGGCCGTGGTACGTCGACTTGCCCCCGCGGTCCGTCTCGACCACCTCCACGTGCACTCCGTCTGGGACGTGGAGCTCCTCGGACCCAGTCCGCCGGCCCAGCGTGACGACGGGGGGATGCTCGAGGAAGATCACGGTGTCGGGAATCGCGCCCTGCGACACGGCCGCCGCCAGCGAGCGCTGGAGCTCCAACGCCTCGCGATAGGGCACGCGACCGAGCGTGAAGACATAGGCCCCGCCGCTCACTCGTCGCCCGCCTCCGCGAGCGGCTGACCGAACATCCAGCGGTGGCCTTCGACGTCCTCGACCGTGTAGATGCGCATCCCGACTCCAGGGTCTTCGGGCTCGCGAAGCACTCGCGCGCCTGCGCGCCGCGCGCGCTCGTAGTGCGTGTCGAGGTCGTCGACGACGACGAGGTAGCCGTCGACCACCCAGGGGTTGTCGAGCCAGCGGCGCGCGGCATCACACGACTCGCGGTGTCGCCTCGGGCTCTCGTACTCGGGTGTCGGGTTCGCGAGCATGATCATGCTGTCGTCGAGCTCCAGCTCGGCGTGCGTGATGCGGCCGTCCGGCTCGCTGTGGCGCTGGTCCTCCCGCTCGCGAAAGCCGAACACCGCGCTCAGCCACTCGATCGCGGTGGCTGCGTCTTCGTAGGCGATCATCGGGACGATCCGCTGCATCGCGGCGGAAGCGCGGCTAGGCCGCCGACTCGTCCCAGCCCTCGAGGTTCTGCTTCAGCTCGCGCATGAACTGCGCCGCGTACGCCCCGTCGACGAGGCGATGGTCGTACGAGAGGCAGAGGTTCATCATCGCCCGGATGGCGATCACGTCGTTGCCGTGCTCGTCGACGACGACCACGGGGCGCTTGACGAGCGCCTCGACGTCGAGGATCGCGACCTGCGGCTGGCTGATGATCGGCGTGCCGTGGACGGCGCCGAAGCCTCCGGGGTTCGTGATCGTGAACGTGCCGCCCTGGAC
>JALZFG010000404.1 GCA_030861645.1 Actinomycetota bacterium | reverse complement strand
TCTGGTTCCCGGACCTCGACTCGTCAATCGCGCCACTCCGTTCGCTCCTGCGCCCCGACGACGTCGTCATGCTGAAGGCGTCTCGTGCGGCCGGCCTCGAGCGACTCGCCGAGGCGCTCGCGCAGTGATGCGGCGAAGCGCCACTCCGCTCAGGCCGATCGCCTTGCGCATCCGCGGCAGAACTCGCATCGTGCAGCTAAAGCTCGAAGGCGCCAACCGCTGCGGCTCGCTCAAGGACCGCACGGCCGAGAGCCTCGTCGACAACCTCGAGCAGCGCGGGCGGCTCGAGCGAGACTCCGTCCTCGTCGAATCGACCTCCGGCAACCTCGGCATCGCGCTCGCATGGCTCGCCCGCCGGCGGGGCTACCGCTTCGTCGCCGTCATCGACCCGAAGACGACGCCGGAGAACGTCACCCGCCTACGGCGGCTCCGCGCGCGCGTCGAACTCGTCGACACGCCCGACGCCACCGGCGGCTATCTGCTCGCGCGAATCGAACGCGTCCGTGAGCTCTGCGCCTCCTCGCCGAGATTCGTCTGGCCCGACCAGTACGCGAACCCCGCGAACCCGCGGGCGCACGAGCACGGTACCGCGCCCGAGTTGCTCGCCCAGGTCCGCGGCGAGCTCGACGCCGTCGTCGTGCCCGTCTCGACCGGGGGCACGCTGGCCGGAATCGGCCGCTTCTTCCGCCGCGAAAGCCCGTCCACGCAGGTGATCGCCGTGGATGCGCACGGCTCGGTCGCGCTCGGCGGCAGGCCCGGCCCGCGATTGCTGACCGGCATCGGCGCGGGCAAGCGCTCGTCGTTCGCAGCGCCCGATCTCTACGACGAGACGGTGCTCGTCGGCGACACCGAGGCCTTCGCCTACTGCCACGCCCTCGCCGCGAGCACGGGGATCGCGGTCGGGGGATCGAGCGGCGCCGCCCTCGCCGCCTGCGCCCGTGTGCTCGCCCGCCAGCCCGATCTCGAGCGCGTCGCTTGCATCTGCCCCGACGGCGGGCAGAGCTACCGCTCGACGATCTACTCCGACCGCTGGCTCGCCCGCAACGGTATCCACCTCTGGCGCTCGGAGCTCGGGCGGCTGGACGGGGTCGAACCCATCGCGGCGGTCGTCCCGGCGTGAGCACCGGCACGATCCTCTACCTGTCGGCAAGCGACGTCGCAGCCGCGTTGCCCCGGATCGACGTGATCGGCGCGGTCGCCACCGCGCTCGCGGCACACGGACGCGGCGAGACGCTCCTGCCGACGGAGGCCTACCTCGCGTGGGAGCACGACGGCGAGACAGTGCGAAGCCTGTGCATGCCGGCGTCGATCGACTCCTTCCCCGGCGTGAAGATCATCAACGCGAATCGCGCCAACCCCGCCCGCGAGCTCCCGCGCGCCAGCGGCCTCATCCTGCTCTTCGAGCCCCGCTCCGCACGGCCGCTCTGCGTCATGGAGGGCGCGCGCATCTCCTGCCTTCGCACCGCCGCGGTGACTGTCATCGCAACGGCGCTCCTCGCCGTTCCTCCCGTCGAACGACTCGCGCTCATAGGCGCCGGCGCGCTCGCCCGTTGCCACCTCGAGCTCCTCCCGCCCCGACTCGGGGAGCTGCGCGAGATCCGCGTCTACGACGACGAACGCGAGCGCGCGAGCGCGCTCGCGTTCCATGCGTCGCTCATCCTCTGTGGGTCGCCGGAAGAGGCAATCCGCGGCGCACACGTCATCGTCACGGTCACCACCACCACGGCCGGGTACATCCGCTACGACTGGCTCGAGCCCGGCGCGCTGCTCGTCAACGTCTCACTCGACGACCCACTGCCCGAAGTCGTCCTCCGCGCCGACAAGCTGTTCGTCGACGACTGGAACCTGATCGCTGCCGACGGGCGCCGCCTGCTCGGACGCATGCTCCGCGCAGGCGCCGTCTGCGGACCCAACCAGGAGGGCGCGCGCGCCGTCGACGGCGAGCTCGGGCAGCTGCTCGCGAGCGGGCACCGCGGACGGTTCCACGCCGACGAGATCATTCTCTTCAACCCGTTCGGCCTCGCGATCGAAGATCTCGCGGTGGCGAAGCGCGTCTACGAGTACGCGAGGGCGTCGGGTCTCGGTACCGAGCTCGAACCGTGAGCGATCGCGGCGAAGCGCGACGGGCCGATGAGTCCTCACCGCTGCGGGCGTCTATGAGGACAGACGCTGCGCGGAACGATCACGACACAGAAAGGATGAGGACGATGCAGAAGATCACTCCGTGTCTCTGGTTCGACACCGAAGGGGAAGAAGCGGCGACCTTCTACACGTCGGTGTTCCCGAACTCGAGGATCGTGGATGTGACCCACTACGGCTCGGCCGGGCCCCGCCCCGAGGGGACGGTGATGACCGTGACCTTCGAGCTGGACGGGCAGACGTTCGTCGCCTTGAACGGCGGGCCGGACTTCACGTTCAACGAGGCGATCTCGTTCCAGGTGAGCTGCGAGACCCAGGAGGAGGTCGACACGTTCTGGAGCGCCCTCTCCGAGGGCGGGGAGGAAGGGCCCTGTGGGTGGCTGAAAGACAGGTTCGGCCTGTCATGGCAGATCATTCCGACCGCCCTGCCCGAGCTGCTGAGCGACCCGGACCGGGAGAAGTCGCAGCGGGTCATGCAGGCGATGCTGAAGATGAAGAAGATCGAGATCGACGCGCTCGAGCGAGCCGCCGCAGCGGCGTAGGCGCGGTGACGGAGGCGAGCACGCACCGTCGCGGACGGCCTCTATCAAGGAAGCCAGCCCTCTCGGTAGCCGGTCGCTTCGCGCTTGCGGAAGCGCGCGTATGCCTGCTCGGGATCCGTCGTTTCCTGCTCGACGCCCGCGCGATGACGTAACGCGGCGGCGTCGACGGTGTAGCCGCCCCAGTCTGCGCCGGTGGAGCGGTCGCGGGCCCCGACCGCGAGCACGAGGCAGGGTCCCTCTCCGGCGCCGACGATCACGTGCTTCGTCCCGGCCGGGCAATGCACGAAATCCCACTGCCGCAGCCCGCGCTCCTCGCCTTCGACGACGAGCAGCGCCTCGCCAGCGAGCACGAGAAAATCCTCCTGATCGGCCTCCCAGTGGTACATCGCCATCGGCTCGCCGGGCTCGAGGACGACGAGGTGGATCCCGAGTTGCGAGAACTCCGGCTCGCCCTCGAACACGCAGTAGGCGCCTCGCCCCTCGGCGTAACGCCAGCGCGCCTCTCGCGCGTTGAGCACGAACCAGCCGTCGCCCTTCGGGACGAGTCCGTGCTGCGTCGACTGCAACCGCGCCTCGGGAACCACCGACGGGAGCTTGCCACGCGGGCGAGCGCAGCAGCTCTCAGCTGACGCAACCCGTCGCGGCCACCGTCGCGGCAGGGAAGAACGGCTGGCGGCGCCGGCTCCGACGCGCATGGAGGACGCCGCCAGCCGCTGAGACGCGAGCACGTACCAGTCGATTCCTCGGGGTCGGCCTTACCCGGACGGGGCGGGCGCAGACGGGTCGTTCTGCCAGAGGCCGAACTCGTTCCCCTGCGTATCCCTGCAGGTCGCGAACCAGCCCATCCCGGGCACCGGCATCGGCTCGTCGGCCTCGCCGCCGAGCTCGCGCACACGCGCCGCGCCGGCGTTGATCTCGTCCACGTCGAAGTAGGCGCGCGTCCCGCGCTTGCCGGGCTCCATGTTGGTGATCGCCGCGCCCGTCTGCTCGCTGATTCGGGTCATGTGGTACTCGGACGGCCCGGGGAACGCCTGGAACTGCCAGCCGAACAGCGAGCCCCAGAACTCGCGCCCCTTCGCGGTGTCGTCCGCGGGGATCTCGATGTGCACGATCTGACCGGGCATGAGCCCTCCTCTCGCATCGTCGTTCGACGGAGCCTTGGCTCCGCCGCCATCATTCACTGAGACCTCAGGATCGGGAGGATCTCATCGGTGCGCGATCTGGTGTGAGCGCGATCTCCCCCCGCGGTTCGTCGTGCGGGCGACGGAGCGGGCGCGGTGCTGCCGTTTCGGCGTCGCGAGTGGCGGAAGATCACCGTCGCTGGCAGGTTCGAGTAGGTCAGCGCCGGCTCGACCGAGTCGAACGTCGCGGAGGCAGCTTTACTACAGAGGCTCTTGACCGACCGGGTCGCGAACATTTGGGGTGAGCGCACGCCGCACGCGGCGGGGACCGCATGGCCGGTGCGCGTCGACCAGTTCCTCGAGGAGGGCGTCCTCGAGGAGGACGTGCGCTGGGTGCAGTCGGCGTGCGTGCTCTGCTCGATGGACTGCGGGATGGATGTCGCCGTCAGCGACGGCCGCATCGTCGGCGTCCGCGGCCGCGCGATCGACCGCGTCAACCATGGCCGCCTGGGGCCCAAGGGGTTATTCGGCTGGCAGGCGAACAACTCGCCCGATCGGCTGACGCAGCCGCTGATTCGCCGCGACGGGCGGCTCGAGCCGGCGAGCTGGGACGAGGCGATGGACCTGATCGTCGAGCGCTCGCGCCAGGTGCTGAGCGAGCAGGGGCCGCTGGGAATGGGCTTCTACAACAGCGGCCAGCTCTTCCTCGAGGACTACTACACGCTTGCGCTCCTCGTGCGCGGCGGGCTGGGGACGCCGCACCTGGACGGGAACACGCGCCTCTGCACGGCGACGGCCGACTTCGCGCTGAAGGAGACGTTTGGGACCGACGGCGACCCCGGTTCGATGTCTGACTTCGACGAGTGCGACACGATCTTCCTCGTCGGCCACAACGTCGCGGAGACGCACACCGTGCTGTGGATGCGGATCCTCGATCGACTGCACGGACCCGACCGGCCGCGGCTGGTCGTGGTCGACCCCAGGCCGACGAGGGTGGCCCGTGAGGCAGACGTGCACCTACCGATCCGCAACGGGACGAACATGGCGCTCCTGAACGGCATCCAGCGCGAGCTGATCGCGAACGGCTGGATCGACGAGGAGTTCATCCGTGATCACACCGTTGGCTACTCGAAGCTCGAGCAGAACGCGATGCAGTACCCGCCCGAGCGAGTCGCG
>JALZFG010000382.1 GCA_030861645.1 Actinomycetota bacterium | reverse complement strand
GGCCAACTCGCCGAGCCGGTAGACGCTCTGGGCGTTTCCGGCGAGGATGCCGGCCAGGACGTCTTCGGCGAAGCCAAGCGCGGCAACGGCTTCGGCGTTCGCGCGGATGCCCGGAACGCCGGGCCAGTCCGTGCCGAAGATGAACTTCCGGCCGAGCCGATCGAGGTCGTGGCGGGCGTAGTACTCGGGAAGCTTCTTCGGCGGCAAGCCGGAGAGCTCGATCCAAACGCGGTCGCGCATCAGTGCGACGAACGCCGCCGCGTCGTACCACCAGCCGCGCCCGCCGTGGGCGAGGACGATCGTCAGCTCGGGGAAGTCCTTGGCGACGTCCTCGGTGTAGATGGGATCGGCGAAGCGGTTGACGGCGCCGTCGAAGTTGCTCGTCCCGCAGTGGACGATCACGGGCACGCCGCGCTCCTGACACAACGCGTAGGCGGGATACAGCTCGCGGGCGTTCGTCGGGAAGCCGCCGTGCACCGGATGGATCTTGAGGGCGACCGCGCCCAGGTCGAGCTGCCGCTCGACCTCATCACACACCGGATAGTGGAGGTGCGGATTCACGTTCGCCGCGACGCGGATTCGCATCGGGTCGTAGCGCGCTACGGCGATAATGTCCTCGATCGGCTGAATCCCCGTCACACGCGGGCTGTACTCGGCCAGCAGAATTGCGCAGTCGACGCCCTCCCGCTCCAGGAAGGCGGCGAAGCGCCCCGGGATCGGTGAGCCGTCCTCGTCGTAGAGCTGTGCGGGATCGCCGTCGGCTCTCTGCACCATCACCCAGCGCTCCCACCTCATCTTGAGCGTCGGCGTCCGCGCCAGGTGGACGTGGGCGTCCACGAGCAGCCTGCCGGCCAGCATCAGGGCCCGCGGAGCTTGTAGCGCTGGATCTTGCCCGTGACCGTCTTCGGGAGCCCGTCCACGAACTCGAAGAGCTGGGGGACCTGGTAGCGGTGCAGCCGCTCGGCGCAGAACGATCGCAGCTCGTCCGCGAGGCGCCCGTGCGGCGCGTCGGCGTCGCAGACGACGAACGCCTTGGCCTTCGTGAACCCCTCGACCTGAGCCGCGACGACGGCGGCCTCGACGACCGCCGGGTGCTCGATCAGCCGAGCCTCGACGTCGGCCGGGGACACCCACAGGCCGCTGACTTTGAACATGTCGTCCGCGCGACCCTCGTACCAGTAGTTTCCGTCAGCGTCGCGCCGGTACCGGTCCCGCGTGTAGAACCACCCGTCCCGCATGCAGTCGGCCGTCTTCTCCGGCTGGTTCCAGTACCCGGCGAACATGCTGCCGCCGCGCGCATACAGGTCGGCGGACGCTTCGCCGGCGAGCTCACGCCCCTCGTCGTCGCAGAGCTTCACCTCGTATCCGGGCACCGGGGTCCCGCTCGATCCCGGCACGACCCGGCCGAGCCTGTTCGAGCAGTAGATGTGCAGCATCTCCGTCGAGCCGATGCCGTCGAGGATCTCGAGTCGGTAGCGGGCATGCCAGCGATGCCAGACCTCGGCCGGAAGCGGCTCCGCGGCCGAGACGCACATCCGAACCGAGGACCAGTCCTCTTTGGCCGGGCCCGCGTGGAGCATCGCGTTGTAGAGCGTCGGCACCGAGAACACGATCGTCGGGCGCTCGCGCATGACGGTCTCGAACACCGCCTCCGGTGTCGGCCGCCCCGAGAGCAGGACGGTCGACGCGCCCGCCCAGTACGGAAACGAGAGGTTGTTGCCCAGACCGTAGGCGTGAAAGAGCTTCGTCGTCGAGAACGTGACGTCGCTTTCCTGGATGTCGAGCACGTGCTTCGCGTAGGTCTCGCAGGTGACGAGCATGTCGCGCTGCCGGTGGACGACGCCCTTCGGATGCCCCGTCGAGCCGGAGCTGTAGAGCCAGAACGCCATGTCTCGCGTGCGGGTGGACGCGGGCGGGACGTCGCCGGTCGCAGCTCTCAGCTCGTCGGCCCGTACGACGCGCGGAGCCGCGACCTTCTCCGCGCAGGCGGCGTCGACCACGGCGACCGAGGCGCCGCTGTCGGTCACGAAGTAGTCGTACTCGCCAGGCGCGTAGAGCGGGTTGACGGGAACCGGCACGGCGCCGATTCGGATGGCGCCGAGGAAGACGGCCGGGAAATCGACGCAGTCGTCCATCACCAGCAGCACGCGCTCGCCCGGCTCGACGCCTAGCTCGCGGAGCGCGGCGCCGGCACCGCAAGCGCGGGCGTAGAGCTCACCGTACGTCATCCGCTCCGCACCGCAGGAGACCGCCAGCTTGTCGGCGCGGCCGGCGTCGAGGTTGGCGTCGAGAAGCGTGCTCGCGTTGTAGAGGCCCGCGGCCGTCGTGGATGCCACCGCGGCTGTCACACTAACCGCTCGGTCAGTGCGGTTCAACACCTCGAGTGACCGGACAGTCGTTCTTGCCTAACCGGAGGTAGCCGCAGGGCTTACCGTCGTCACGAGGTCGAGCGACGGCTCGTCAGCCGGGAATTGCGCCGCCGATCAGCCCCAGACTTCCTCGGCGACCTCGACGATCAGTCGCAGCTTCGCCCACTGCTCTTCCTCGCTGAGCGCGTTCCCCTCGACGGTTGACGAGAAGCCGCATTGCGGCGACAGGCATAGCTGCTCGAGCGGCGCGTACCGCGACGCGTCCTCGATCCGCCGGAGGAGCGTGTCGCGGGACTCGAGCTCGCCGCGCTTCGTCGTCACGAGGCCGAGGACGACCACCTTCTCGCCCTTGGGGAGGAAGCGGAGCGGCTCGAAGCCTCCCGAGCGCTCGTCGTCCCACTCCATGAAGAAGCCGTCCACCCGCAGTTCGCTGAGGAGTGCTTCGGCGACGAAGTCCCAGCTTCCCTCGGCCGCCCACGCCGAGCGGAAGTTGCCCCGGCACGAGTGCGTCGTCACACTCATCCCGTCCGGCCGGTCGGCGAGCGCCTCGTTGATGTGCCGGATGTAGTCGAGGTGCTGGCGCTCCGGGTCGCCGCCGATCGCGGCGACGTAGTCGCGCTGGTGCGGGTCGTTGATGTACGCGAGGCTGGTGTCGTCGAACTGGAGGTACGTGCAGCCCAGCTCGCCGAGCCGCCGCACCTCCTCGCGGTAGGCGGCGACGAGATCGCTCCAGAACTCGTCCATGTCGCCGTAGACGCGCGGGTCGATCGCGGCCTT
>JALZFG010000366.1 GCA_030861645.1 Actinomycetota bacterium | reverse complement strand
CGGCCGCTCCACCCGCGCAAGCTCGTGCGGTCGAGGAACCGCCGCGGCATCTCCTCCGCGACCACGACGACGTCGAGGTCGCTGAGCTCGTCCGCCGTCGCGGCGGGGCGGAGCCGAAGAGCATCGTGCGCGCGTACGAGCTCCTCGAGCCGCGCTGCGCGCTCGACATCCTCCTGTACATACCGGACGAGTACGACACGATACGAGCGGACGGGAACCCCGCTGATCGCGGCGGTCGAGCGAGAAGGGCGCGTGTTCTATGAGAGACCCGCTGCGTGAGGGCGGGCGCTGGCTGCGGCAGGGCGACGTCGACCTCGAGGCGGCGCGCCTCCTCACCCCGCGGTTCGCCGCGCTCGCCTGCTTCCACGCACACCAGGCGGCGGAGAAGGCCCGAATGCGATCCTACGCCGCCGGCGGGCGGAGCGTCCTCGGCCACTCGCTCGCGGAGCTCGAACCCGCCGTCGAGCGGCACAGCGCTCGGCTAACGCCTCACCTGTTCCGCAAGCGACTTCGCCTCGCCCCGCTCGCGGCGAGGTCGCGACGCTCGACCGCTACTACGTGCCGACGCGCTACCCGAACGCCCTGCCGGGAGGCGACCCGAACGAGGCGTTCGACGAGGGCGACGCGGAAAGCGCGATCGCGCAGGCGCCGGCGCGAGCGGGCGATCGAGCATCCGCGCGGGTTCCTCGGCGAGCGCGGGCGGTAGAGCGGGCTCGTCGAGCCGCGCGTCTCCACGCGGGACCTCGGCCAGGCCGATCGAGTACCGTACGAGTCCGTCGGCGACGAGGCCGCAAGGAGGTGGCCGCATGCCGTATCGCAAGGCGGACATCCGTCCGTACCGGGACTCCGACGAGCCGCTCCTCTTCGGCCTCGCGCGCACCGCTTTCGGCGACCGGCCCGGATGGAGCGACCGCCGAACCCTGAGCGTGCTCGAGCGCGACACCGTCTTCGTGGCCGAGGTCGACGCCGATCCGGCCGGCTACGTCGCGCTCGACCCGCGCGAGCGGCGTGTCCAGATCGACCAGCTTCTGATCTCCCCGCAACACGAGGGCGAGGGGGTCGGCCGCCAGCTCGTGGAGTACGCCGAGGGCTACGCGATCTGGCGAGGCGCGCGGGCGGTCAGCGTGGTCGTGGAAGGCGACAACCGCCGCGCGGTCGCCTTCTACCGTCGCTACGGATTCGCCCCCGCCGCCTTCGACCTGCTCGAGCTCGTCCTCCCCCAGCCGTAGTCGCTCACACAGCGGGTCACAGGACGCGCTCGATTCGCCGCCGGGGTTCGAGCACGAAGGTCGTCGGGAGATACGGCAGGTGCTTCTGGTCGGTCAGCTCGAGGAGATCGAGCTCCTCCGCCACCTCGCGCCGCTCGTCCGAGAGGAACGGGAAGCTCGCGCCGAGCCCGGCGCGGAAGGCGCCGTTCACGTAGGGGCCGTCGACGGTGACGACGGCGATCCGCGCCGTCTCGCCCTGCAGCTCCTCCTGCATCGTGACGAGCAACGGCAGCCGCACCTGCTGACCGAGAGCTCGTCCCCGGTGTGCTCCGGTAACCGCAGGTCGGGGAAGACCTTGCCGGGGCCAGGTCCGCGCGCGTGTCGCGCATGTGTACCAGACGCCCAGACGCCGATCGCGCGCGGCCCCGCAGCCTCGACGTGGCGGTGATCGCTGGTGGCCGTCCGGGGATCGCGAACACTAGGTCGCGGCGGCCGCGCGGCAGTCGTCGCAGACCCCTGTGACCTCGAGGCGATGGTCGTCGGCGAGCCAGCCGTGTGCGGCGGCGACCTCGTCGATCCAGCCCTCGAGCTCGCAGTCGTGCAACTCGAGCACGCGGTGGCAGGCGGTGCAGACGAGGTGGTGGTGGTGCGTCTCGGCGCAGAGCCGATAGCAGAGCTCACCGGGCCGGTGCGAAAGCGCGTCGACGAGGCCCTGCTCGCTGAGGATCGCGAGCGTCCGGTAGACGGTGGCGAGCCCAATCGCGACCCCCGCATCGACGAGACGCCGGTGAATCTGCTGTGCAGTTGCGTCGTCGCGCTCGGCAGCGAGCGCCTCGAGCACGCGAAGGCGCTGGGGGGTCGCGCGCACGCCCTTGCTCGCCATCCGCTCTCGCAGCCCGAGTTGCGGTGCGTGGCCCACCCGCATACCCTAGCGGTGGTTTGACGAGAATGGTTCTCATTCTCCTCGCGGCCGCGCTGCTGGCGGGCTGCGCCTCGAGGAGCGGCGGCGACGGACGAATCGACGTCGCCGCGTCCTTCTATCCCCTCGCCTACGCCGCCGAGCAGATCGGCGGTCGCCGCGTCGCCGTCGACAACCTGACGCCGCCGGGCGCGGAGCCGCACGACCTCGAGGTCTCGCCGCGCGACGTGCAGCGGATCCGCGACGCGGACGTCGTGCTCCTGCTCGGCGGGGGGTTCCAGCCGCAGCTCGAGGACGCGGCGGGCACCGGGAAGCGCGTCCTCCGCGTGCTCGAGATCCACGGTCTCGAGCCGTTTCCGAACCGGGATCCGCACGTGTGGCTCGACCCCGTCCGGTTCTCGCT
>JALZFG010000356.1 GCA_030861645.1 Actinomycetota bacterium | reverse complement strand
ACGAGAAGGCGCGCAGCCCGAGGCCCAAGGCGTGGACTTCGAGCGCAAGCCGCCGTTGACCTTCACACAAATCCTCCTTATGAACTTCGGGTTCTTCGGGATCCAGTACAGCTTCGGGATGCAGCAGACGGCGATCAACCCGATCTTCGCGTTCCTGGGTGCCGACCCCGCGACGCTGCCGCTCCTCAACCTTGCCGGCCCGATCACCGGCCTGCTCATCCAGCCCATGATCGGCGCGCTGAGCGACAGGACCTGGAGTCCCAGGTGGGGCCGACGCAAGCCCTTTTTCCTCGTCGGTGCCGTGGGCTGCAGCGTGTGCCTCTTCCTCTACCCGTTCGTCGCGGCCCTGTGGATGGCCGTCCTGCTCCTGTGGCTGCTCGACGCGAGCAACAACACGGCGATGGAGCCGTACCGGGCGTTCATCGCCGACAAGCTCTCCTCCAGCCAGCTCGCAACGGGCTTCCTGATGCAGAGCTTCTTCACCGGCTTCGGCATCACGCTGGCGAACATCTCGCTCTTCGTCTTCCAGAAGATCATCACCGGCGGGACGGAGGCTGGAATCCCCTACTGGGTCTTCGGCTCGTTCATGCTCGGGTCGGTCTGCTCGATCGGCTCCGTCTTGGTCTCCGTGCTCTCGACGAAGGAAATTCCACCGACGGAGAAGGAGCTCGAGGAGCTGCAACGCCGCAAGGAGGAGGGAGGCTTCTTCATCCTCGACATCTTCCGCGCGGTTCGCGAGATGCCGGTCACGCTGCGCAAGCTCTCGCTCGTCTACCTGTTCCAGTGGTATGCGCTCTTCATCTACTGGCAGTACGTCGCGATCAGCATCGCCCAGTCCGTCTACGACTCGACGCCCGACGACGAGTCCGGCTTCTCGAAGGCCGTCGCCTGGACCGGCCTCGTCAACGGTTGGTACAACATCATCACCTTCCTCAGCGCCTTCGTCCTCGTCGGGATGGCGAAGCGGTACGGCGCGAAATGGGTGCATGCGGCGTGCCTGACGCTCGCGGCGATCGGGCTGACGATCTTCCCCCACCTCGAGAACAAGTACCTGCTCCTCGTCGCGATCATCGGGTTCGGCATCGCGTGGGCGAGCATCATGGGCGTCCCGTACATCCTGGCCGTCGCGGCGGTGCCCAAGGAGCGCTACGGCGTCTACATGGGCGTTATCAACATGATGATCGTGATCCCGATGCTGATCGAGACGGTCACGTTCGGAGCGATCTACGCGAACGTCCTCAACTCGAATCCGACCAACGCGATGATGTTCTCCGGCGGGCTCTTGTTCCTGGCGGCGCTCGCGATGCTCTGGATCACGCAGCCGCGCAAGGAGGAGGAGGAAGAGGCCGAGCCTCCGGTCGAGGCTACCGCGCCCGCGACCGGCCCCTGAGCCGGTGACGCGCTCGGATCGGCGCGCTCCGGCGTCCACTACGGCGCCGCCCCGGCGGAGGCGTTCCGCTAGCGAGGGCGTCGGGTCGCGATCGTCGGTGGCGCGACCTCCGCAGGCCAAGCGAAGATTCACCTCCCGCAGTACGCGGAGCGGGTCACGCTCATCTGCCGCGATTCGTCGCTCGCTCCAACGAGCTCCTCGACTCCTGGCGCGCCGAGCCGCCGGTACGCGACACCCGTGGCCACAACCGAAGCCCGAGTCCGGAACACAGCCCCGCTGGTCACTCAATGACCGCGGGCTCCGTCTCGTACTTCGGCGTGACCCGAAGCAGCTCCACGCCGACGAGGACCTCAGCGCCGAAGCGAAGCGCCTGGGCATACGCCCCTCCGCGAGCGCCTCGCCGCTGATCCCGTTCGGAAAACCGGGGCAGTTCTCGATTCGCGCGCTCGTGCCCGCCTGCCCTCCCGGCGCCTTCGCTCGACCACGAGTGTGGTCAGCCCTTCTGACGCCGCGTACACGGCCGCGGTGAGACCCGCACGTCCCGCGCCGACGATCAGGACGTCGTAGAGCTCACCTGCTCGAGTCGTGGCGAGCGGGTCAGCGTCGGGGTCGAGCCAGCGGTACGCCGCAGCGTTGCGCGTCAGGAGCTCGCCAAGCTCGGTTGCGCCCGGTGAGGTGGGGCGAGCTATGACCCACGGAGACTTCTCGTGGTCGTTCGCCGCGCCGCGCTCACCGTGGGAGTGTCGCGAACGGAGACACGGCCGGCATGCCCTGGGCACCTGCCGTGTTGAGACGCGCGCCGGTCGCCGTTCCGTACCCTCCGCGCGTGATCGTGCTAGCCCGTTCGGCGAGCGGCCTCGCCCGCGGTGAACCCGGTCCGCCGCCGCCCGCGCCGTGCAAAGGCTCGATGCCAACGCGCCCGCTCTCCGCCTTGAGACGCTGCTGATCCTGTAGAAGGAAGTCCTGCGCCTCTCGTCTGTTGCGTAGCGCTGTAGCGTTCGCCGCAATGGGCGTCCGCGAGGCCCCGCTCCGCGCCACGAAGTACGGGCTCGTGCCCGACGGTGACGGCTGGTTCGTGGTAAACGCCCGCGAAACGCGCGCGCGCGGCGGGCGGGAGGGGATCGCGTACGTCGTCGCGCCGGCGGCGCTGAAATACGGCGCCGGCGTCGAGGAG
>JALZFG010000330.1 GCA_030861645.1 Actinomycetota bacterium | reverse complement strand
GGCGAGACCAACAATCTCGCCGACGCTCACAGTCATGTCGATGCCGCGTAGTCGCTCACCGCCGAGGCCGCTGACCTCGAGCACCGTCTCGCCGTTGCGGACGCCGCCGGCCGTGCGCGAGACGCTCTTCGACGTCGAGGCGAGCAGGCGGATGAGATGCGCGTGGCGCGCCTGCTCCCGCTCAACCTCGGCGACGACGCGCCCGTCACGGAGCACGGTGACGGAGTCGCAGACACGCTCGATCTCGTCGAGGCGGTGGGAGACGTAAAGAACGGACACGCGACGCCTCCGGAGCGCCTCGATCGCGTCGAGCAGGAGGTCGACCTCGAGCGGCGAGACGGCCGCCGTCGGCTCGTCGAAGATAACGAGCCGGGCGCTAAACGACAGCGCGCGCGCGACCATCAGGAGCCGCTGCTGAATCAGCGGCAGCGCGCCTGCGCGTTTGTCTGCGCCCACCGGTAGCGAGAGCGAGTCGAGCACCTCGCGTGTACGCCGTCGAAGCTCGCGGCTCCGTAAGAACCCGAGGCGCGTATGGGGCTCGTGCCCGAGCATGACGTTCTCGGCGACGGTGAGTGTCGACGCGAGAGTGAGCTCCTGTGGCACGCCGACGATACCGGCGCGCAGCGCCTCGCTCGGCCTGGCCAGCGCGAGCCTGCGTCCGTCGACGAGCACGGCGCCGTCCGTCGGTGCAACGAGGCCCGTCAGAACCTTCGCGAGGGTCGACTTGCCTGCGCCGTTTGGTCCCACGAGCCCGCGGACTTCGCCGGCTCGGATGGCGAGCGACGCCGCGTCGAGGGCGACGACTCCCCCGTAGCGCTTCGTGACCGTGGCGATCTCGAGCCACGGCCTGTGTTCAGCGGCCAAGCGTTCCCCGCATCCGGAGCGCGATGCCCGCAACCGCGGCGATGAGCACGATGCCTTGAACAAGGGCAGCGATCCAGGAGGGCTCGTTCATCATCGTCAATCCGGTCGAGACCATCCCCAGGAGGAGCACGCCGAGGTAGCTGCCGAGCACGTTGAAGCGGATGCCGCCGCCCAGCGAGAGACCAAGAAAGGCAGCCGCATACGCCGGGAGCAGAAAGCCTGTACCAAGGCCGGGGTAGTACGAGGCCGCCGACGAGGTGACGAGTATCGCCGCGAGCCCGGCGGTCAGGCCGGCGAGCACGAACGCGATTACGGTCACGCGCGCGACGGGCACGCCTGTCAGGCGGGCAGCGGCCGAGTTGTCGCCGATCGCGCTCGCGTGGCGGCCGTAGACCGTTGTCCGCAAGAGGACGAGGAAAAGCACGACGACACCCGCCGCGATGACTGCCCGCAGCGGGATGGTTGCCACGCGCTCGAGAGCGATCGCGGTGTATCTCGGGTCGAGGCCCTCAAAGATCGAGGTCTGAGTTATCGCCAGCTCGACCGCGGCGGCGATCGACCCGATCGCCAGCGTGGCGACGAACGAAGGAATGCCGACATACGCGACGGCAAGGCCGTTCGCGAGCCCGGCGGCGCCTCCGGCGGCGAGCCCCACCGCGACGGCAGCCCACACGCTCCAGCCGTATGAGGCCATCACCGAGACGGCTGCTGCCGCCGCGAGGCCGGTCACGAAGCCGACGGAGAGGTCAAATTCGCCGATGACGAGAATCAGCGTCACGCCCACTGCGAGCACCGACAGCACGGAGGCGTCGTCCAGGATTGCCCGCGCGTTGTCCCAAGTCAGGAATGTGCTGGGCCGCGCCGCCGCGAAGAAGCCAAAGGCACCGACGAAGGCGAGGACAAGACTCCAGCGCTCGGCGACCGAGCGCACCGAGACCCGACGCCGGACGAGTGGGCGCGGCGCCTTCTCAGCGTCCGTCTCTATCGCCGCCACAAGCCGCGAAGCGAGACGGTTCTAGGTCAGCGGGCCCGAGTGTAGAGCCTCGACCACCGACGTTTGAACGGCGCGAGCACCTTGCGGGTCGGGTACGGGTAACCCTTGCCGGCGTTGGCCCGGCTGACGATCTTCATGTGCCAGCGGAAGCGTTTCGGCATCTGCTTCGGGATCTTCGTCCCGAAGGCGAAGTGCCGCGCGAGGACGTCGATCGCGACGACCCCGCCAAGCTGGTAGTCGGCGACCTCCACGACGGCCAAACCTGTCCTCGCTTGCGGCATCGTCGAGGGGATCCCGTGCAGCGAGTAGACCTTGATGTTCTTCCGAGAGGCCCGAATCGCGGGGACAGCGCCGGTTGGCACGAAGTCGCAGCAGCCCCAGACAGCATCGAGGCCGGGGTTTGCACGGATCATGTCGCCGACCGCACGCTGCGTGTCCGGGACGAGGTTTGCGAGATCCGCATCGTGGCTTGCCCGGATCGTCCACCCAGCCCGCCGGGCAGCGGGTTTCACGAGGTCGCCAGCGATTTTCGCGTTGAGAAACTGCGGCAGGTTGATCGTGCCGATCTCGGAGCCGCGGCGGAGGCTCCGCTTCATGCGCGCGTACAGCAGGTTGAACTCTCGCAGCGGCGGGAGGAAGTACTCGCCCGCAAAGAGCGGCGACGACCTCGTCTTCGTGTGGGTGTCGATGACGGGGATGTGCCGTCTTCTGGCCGCCCGAAGCCCGCTCTGGATGGTCGCCGGCTCCATTGTTGTCAGCACGATCGCGTCCACACCGGCGTTGACGAGACTCGTCATGCCCGACGCCATCTTGGCAGGATCACCCTGGGGATCGACGCGCATCGTCCGCCAGCCAAGACTCTTCGCTGCGGCCTCGGTGGCATCGTTTGCCAGCTTGATGATCTCGGCCGAGTCGACGGGACCCATAATCCCGATCGTCTTCCGCGGGAGCCTCTTCTTCGCCGCGCCAGCCGGCCCACCCTGCGCCGTACCGCCCGCCCCCGCGACCATCGCGGCGACGACCGCGAGCGCGAGGAGCGTACGCGCCGGACCGCCGTATTGGTGACGACGCTTCATACCCGCTCTTTCCGCAGGGGAGTGGCCCGAGTTCGAATGCGGATCTCGATTCTACGGTGGCAGCGATCTCTGTTGCAAGCCTCGCCCCCGCACCGCAGCCGTGTACGGCACGAACGCGCAAGACTTCGCACTACCCACTCCCGAGGAGGTCTTCATGGCCGATGCAGAGGAACCGCCCGCGCCGCTCGTCGAGGGCGTACCAGAGCAGATCGCTGACAGCACCTGGGTCATACCCGACCGGCGCGTCGCGCTCGTCCCGAACGTCGGCTTCGTCGTCGGACGCGATGCGCTCCTCATCGTCGACACCGGAATGGGCCCCGAAAACGGCGCGCGGATCCTGCGTGAGGCGGAGCAACTCGCTGGAGGGAGGCGGCTGCTCCTCACACTGACGCACTTCCACCCGGAGCACGGCTTCGGAGCACAGGTCTTCCGAAGTGACGCCACGATCGTCTACAACCGCCTGCAGCGCGACGAGCTGCGAGAGAAGGGGCAGGCCTTCGTCGACATGTTCCGCGGCTTCGGGCCGGCGATTGCGCGGCTCCTGGAGCACGTCGAACTCGTCGCGCCGCACGTCGCGTACAACCGAGAGGCCGACATCGACCTCGGCGGCGTCGAAGTGCAGCTTCGCTCGGTCGGTCCCGCGCACACGCGCGGCGACCAGATCGTCCTCGTCCCGAACGAGCGCGTCCTGTTCACCGGCGACCTGGTCGAGGACCGGTTCTTTCCGATCCTTCCCGACGATGACGCAAAGGGCAGCACGTGGATCGCGCTGCTCGAGCGCCTGGAAGAGCTCCAGCCGGCCCTCGTCGTACCAGGCCACGGCGAGGTTGGCGACGGCGAGCTGATCGTGGCATTTCGCAACCACCTGGTCGACGTCCGCGAGACCGTGCGCCGAGTCGCGGCTGACGGGCGGTCGGCCGAGGAGGCGGCACCGGCGGTGGAAGCGGAGATTCGCGACCGCTACGCCGACTGGGAGAACCCGGACTTCATCGGGTGGGCTGTCGAGCGATTCCGCTCCGAGCTCGCCTAGCCTCGGCGCCTTGCGGAGCTAGCGCAGCG
Organism: Actinomycetota bacterium; assembly: GCA_030861645.1. Taxonomy (GTDB): domain Bacteria; phylum Actinomycetota; class Thermoleophilia; order Gaiellales; family Gaiellaceae; genus JALZFG01. The sequence goes on along the minus strand of JALZFG010000330.1, from coordinate 4,338 downwards.
AGTCCGTGCGCGCCGGGCAGGAAGCGTCAGCTGCGGGCGCTTGAGCCCACCGTGGTTCATCGACGACCTTCGGACAGGTTGGGACACGTGGAAAGCGGCTTTCGCCGCTCGAACAAGGAAAAGTGGCCGTTCCGGCGGCTTTCACGATGGCCCCGGGAGGAGTCGAACCTCCGCACGCGGATTCGAAGTCCGCCGCTCTGTCCGCTGAGCTACGGGGCCCCGTCTGAGTATGCCCGAGGCCTGCGGCGAAACAACGAGCGCTCCCGGAGCGCTGCCAGCCGCGGGCGAAGCATCCTGACGACCGCGAGCCAGCCCAGCGCCCACACCGCCCCGAGCGCGGCTCCGGCGAGCACGTCGCCGGGGTAGTGGACGCCCACGTAGACGCGCGAGTACGCGACTCCCGCGGCGAGCACGACCAGCCACGGGAGCGCGCCGCGGAAGAAGACCGAGAGCATGATCGCGCCAGCGAAGCTCGTCGCGGCGTGCCCCGAGGGAAAGGCATACCCGACGGTGAAAGTGGTCAGCGGGTCGGCTTCGGGGATCGACCGGAAGGGTCGCGGCCGTTCGATCGCCTCCTTCAGGATCCCGACGAGCACGTCGACGCTCCACACGGTCGCGCCGACGGCGAGCACGACCGGAAGCGGAGAGCGGCGGCGCAGGAGCGCGAGGACAACCGCGAGGCCGACCCAGAGGAGCCCCGCGTAGCCCACCGCCGTCAGCGCGAGGAAGAACGGGTCGAGCCAGCCGACGCGGTGGTCGGTAACCCAGAGATACGCATCGCGGTCGAGGCCGCTCATTCGACGCGACGGTAGCGCGCGACCCGCGCGGAAGGCGTAACAGCCGCCGGTATTCTTGAGGAGCGCGGTGGCGGTAGCTCAGTTGGTAGAGCCCCGGGTTGTGGTCCCGGTGGTCGTGGGTTCGAGTCCCATCCGCCACCCCTCCACCTGAGTCACGGACCGGCCAGCCGGGTCTCGCCGAGGCGCGCGCGCAGCTCCTGCAGCGTCTCGAAGACGGTGACCGCCCCGCCGTCTCGGAGCTCCTGCTCGGAAAACCCACCGGTCATCACGGCGATCGTCTCCACGCCGGCGCGGGCGGCCGCCTCGCAGTCCCACGTCGTGTCGCCAACCATCACGGCGTCCCGGGTCCCCGCCTTGTCGAGCGCGGCGTGGACGAGGTCGGGGCTCGGCTTTGTCGCCTCGACGTCCGCCGAGCTCGTCCAATCGTCGGCGAGCTCGTGCGCGTCGAGGAGGTCGAGGTAGTGGTCGAGCTCGTTCTGCTTGGCGGAGCTCGCGAGCACGACGCGGTTCCCCCGCTCCTTGAGGTCGAGAATCAGCTCCCGGGCGCCGGCGAGCGTCTCGACCTCCTCGATCAGCGCCATATAGAGGGGCTTCTCGGCCGCTCGAATATCGTCGCCCCGCTCCTCCTCGACGTCGTCGCCCGCGAGGGCGGCGACGATCTTGTCGCCTCCCATGCCGATGTGCCGATGGATGCGCCAGACGGGCAGCACGATCCCGTGCTGGCGGAAAGCGCGATACCACGCGAGCGCGTGCTGGTAGTTCGTATCGACGAGCGTTCCGTCGACGTCGAGGATCGCCGCCGGCGGCAAGACCCTACGACGGCGTCGCCGCGGCGTGGACCCGCGCCGCGTGCTCGCGGTGGATCCCCGCAGCGAACTCGTCGATCATCTTCTCGCAGAACGCCGGTAGATCGTCCGGCTTTCGGCTCGTGACGAGCCCGGCATCCACGACGACCTCCTCGTCCGACCAGATTCCCCCGGCGTTGCGGATGTCGGTCCTGATGCTCGGGTACGACGTGAGGCGCCGGCCCTGGACGACGTTCGCCTCGACGAGCATCCAGGGGCCGTGGCAGATCGCGGCGACGGGCTTGCCCGCGTCGAAGAACTGACGAACGAACTGCACCGCGCGCTCGTTCATCCGGAGCTTGTCGGGGTTGCCGACGCCTCCCGGGAGGACAAGCGCGTCGTAGTCCTCGGCGCGCGCCTCGTCGACCGTCTCATCGACGCTGAACGTGTCCGCCTTGTCGTAGTGATTGAACCCCTGGATCTCGCCGTGCTCGAGCGACACGAGCTCGACCTCCGCGCCCGCGTGCTCGAGCGCCTTCCAGGGCTCGGTCAACTCGACCTGCTCGACCATGTGCGTCGCGAGCACCGCGACCTTGCGGTCCCTCACCTCGTCCGCCATACACCCGTCCTCCTTCCGTCGTCGTACGCCCGACCCGTACCCGAGCGCCGGACGGGGCTAACCGCGCGCGCCGCCTCGCTCGTCCGTCAACGCCTCGCCGCCGCTTGCATCGCGTCGAGCACAGCCGTCGGAGGCGACTCCCGAGCGTCCATCGTAATTCGCCCCTCAGCGAGAAAGACGACACGGTCGGCAATCGAAGCCGCCCTGGCGTCCCGGGTCACCATCACGGCCGTTCGACCGAGCTCGTCGACCGCGCCCCGAAGGAGCTCGGCTGTGCTGCCACTCACATCGGCGGCGCCGTCCCCGGCGGCCTCGTCGACGAAGAGTAGGGCCGGACGAGAGGCGGCGAGCTCGTGCGCGACGGCGGCGCGCCAGTCGTCGCGCATCGGGAGCAGCTCCGAGGACGCTGGGACGAGCGCGAGCTTCTCGCGGCGGAGGAGCGCGAGCTCCTCGTCGCTGAGCCCGCTGATGTCGACGCCATCGACGATGACGACGCCCTCGGTGGGCCTCTCGACCCCGGCCATGACGCGCAGGAGCGTCGATTTCCCCGCAGCCGGCGGGCCCATGATCGCCGTCAGCCGCCGGGCTTCGATCTCGAGCGACACGCCGCGGAGCGCCTCGACTGCGGCCGCCCCCTGCCCGTAGCGGTGGACGACGTCGACGGCGGAGACGACGCTGCGCGGCGCCTCCCGATCGCTGTTCAGCTTCGTCTGGAGCTCGCCGGCGGACATGTTCTTCCTCCAATCGCGTGCGACGTCGTGTTGCCAGTGTCGCGGCTCGCGATCGCGCTTCGCCTCAGGAGACCCCCCAAGACCGCCCCCAAACTTTTCTGCCCGTAGCCGCTCGTGCCCTCGCGCGGCAACTACACTCCGACCACGTCTTCGTTCCGATTCTTCTTGGAGCTTCGGGGTCTAACGCGTTGCCTGTGACCGACCTCCCGACCGGGACGGTCACGTTCCTGTTCACCGACATCGAGGGCTCGACGCGGCTGCTCAAGGAGCTTGGAGCGGAAACCTACGGCGACGTCCTCTCGACCCACAACCACCTCCTCCGCGAGGCGTTCGAGCACGCCGGAGGGCGGGAGACGAACCATCAAGGCGACTCCTTCGTCGCCGTCTTCGCGAGCGCGGGCGCCGCGGTTCGCGCGGCGGTGGAGGCACAGCGCTCGCTCGCGAGCGCGGCGTGGCCCGACGGCGCCGGAGTTCGCGTGCGGATGGGGCTGCACACGGGCGAGGCGACGCTCGAGCAAGACGGCTACGTCGGCTTTGCCGTGCACGCAGCGGCTCGGATCGGCGACATCGGTTACGGCGGACAGGTGCTCCTGTCCGCGACCGCGGCGCGGCTCGTCGAGCATGACCTCCCGCGCGGAGTCGTGCTGCGCGAGCTCGGCCCGACGCCGATTCCCGAGCTCGATGACTCCGAGGTCCTCTACCAGCTCGAGATCGAGGGGCTTCCGCAGAGCTTCCCCCGGTTGGCGCCGCGGCAGGAACCCCCGACGCGGCCACGGGAGCCGCTCCTCGAGCGGGAAGCTGAGCTCGCCGTCCTCCGCGCCGTCGTCGAGTCGGGGCCGACGGGGCGCGGTCAGCTCGTCGTCGTCGAGGGCGCCGCCGGGATCGGCAAAACGCGTTTGCTCGCCGCCGCCCGCGAGGCCGCCGAGAGCGGCGGGATGCGGCTGCTCTCCGCGCGCGGCGGCGAGTTCGAGGTCGAGTTCTCGTACGGCGTCGTGCGGCAGCTGTTCGAGCCGGCCCTGACAACGGCGTCGAGCGAAGAGCGCGCGGAGCTGCTCGCCGGCGCTGCGGAGCTCGCGGCACCGCTGTTCGACCTCAGCCGTCCCGACGCCGTCATGGGCGACGACGTCTCCTTCGCAACCCTCCACGGCCTCTACTGGCTGACGGCGAACCTCGCCGCGCAGAATCCGCTCGCGCTCGTCATCGACGACCTCCACTGGTGCGACGCGCCCTCGCTCCGGTTCCTCGCGTACCTCGTCAAGCGGATGGAGGGCCTCCCCGTGCTCGTCGCCGCCGGCATCCGGTCCTCGGAGCCGGGCGTCGACGAGGTCGTGATGAGCGAGATTGCCGGCGATCCCTTGGCGCTTGTGGTGCGCCCCTCCGAGCTCTCGCCCGAGGCGGCCGCGCGC
>JALZFG010000315.1 GCA_030861645.1 Actinomycetota bacterium | reverse complement strand
CCCGGCAGGAGACGGGCACGAAGGCGCCGGACGCGCTCGCCTACCTGCTCGGGATCGCGATCGCGGCCCCGCTGCTCGTTCGTCGGCGCTGGCCGCTGGCCGTGTTCCTGGTCTCGGCGCTGCTGCTGGTCGGCTACCACGCGTTCGTCCACGCACCGATCGAGTTGCGGTCGCCGGGGCGGCCGATCTACGGCGTCGGGCTGGCGGCGCCGCTCGCCGTCGCCATCTACAGCGCCGCCCGGGCCGGTCACGCGCGTGCAGTCCTGGTCGTGGTGGCGGGGCTCGAGCTGTGGGCGCTTGGCTACCGGACGCTGGGCGAGGGCGAGTCGCTCGTCTCCGCGCTCGGGACGCAGACGCTGATCGAAATCCTCTTGGTCGCCACGTTGCTCCTGCTCGCGGAGGCCGTGCGAACGCGGCAGGCGTGGATGTCGGAGGTCGATGAGCGGCTGCGGCGAACGGAGGCCGAGCGGGAGCGAGAGGCTAAGCGGGGCGTGGAGCTGGAGCGGCTGCGGATCGCGCGCGAACTGCACGACGTGCTCGCCCACACGATCGCCGTGATCGGGGTGCAGGCGGGCGTCGCCGCCGAGGCGCTCGCCGACGCGCCCGATCAGGCGCGGGCGGCGCTACGGACGATTCGAGGGAAGAGCCGCGAGGCGACGGCCGAGATCCGGGCCGCCCTCGGCGTCCTCCGCGAGCCCGAAGCTGACGCGCCCAGAGCGCCGGGGCCGGGGCTCGCGCAACTCGACGATCTCGTCGACGTCGCCGCCGGCGCGAACACGCAGGTCGAGCTTTCCGTCACAGGCTCCCCGCGCCCTTTGCCCGCGGCGGTCGATCCGACCGTGTACCGAATCGTCCAGGAGTCACGTACGAACGTGATCCGCCACGCCGGAGCACGCGAGGCGACGGTGTCCATCGAGAACGAGCCCGACGCGGTCGTGGTCGAGATCGAGGAGGACGTCCCCGGCTCGAGAAATGGCGCTGCCAGTGCGGCAGATGGAGACGGCCTCGACGGGATGCGCGGGCGCTTGCGTCGGATCCCTCCGATCGCGATCGACGCCGGGGTAGCGGTAGCGGTGGGCATCGGGATCACGATCGCGATCGCCGCGCGCCAGGAAGCAAACTCGGAGGATCCCGATGCGCTCGCCTACCTGCTCGGCATCGCGATCGCCACGCCACTGCTCGTTCGGCGGCGCTGGCCGCGGGCCGTCTTCCTCGTCTCCACGTCCTTCCTGATCGCCTACCACGTGTTCGACTACCCGGCGATCGGGATGGCGGCGCCGCTCGCCGTCGCCATCTACAGCGCCGCCCGGGCCGGTCACCTGCGAGCCGTCGTCGTGGTCGTGGGGGGACTCGAGCTGTGGGCGCTCGGCTGGCGCGCGCTCGCGGAGGGCGAGTCGCTCGTCTCCGCCCTCGGAACCCAGACGCTGGTCGAGATCCTCCTCGTCGCCACCCTGCTCCTGCTCGCGGAGACGGCACGAGCGCGCCAGGCGTGGATGGCGGAGGTTGCTGAGCGGCTGCGGCGGACGGAGGCCGAGCGGGAGCGAGAGGCCAAGCGGCGCGTGGAACTGGAGCGGCTCCGGATCGCGCGCGAGCTGCACGACGTGCTCGCCCACACGATCGCCGTGATCGGGGTGCAGGCGGGCGTCGCCGCCGAGGCGCTCGCCGACATGCCCGCGGAGGCGCGGTCGGCACTGCGCACGATGCGGGAGAAGAGCCGCGAGGCGACGGCCGAGATCCGAGCCGCCCTCGGCGTGCTGCGAGAACCCGAGGCCGGTGCGCCGCGAACGCCGGCGGCGGGGCTCGCCCAGCTTGAGGAGCTCATCGGCGCCGCCGCCGCCGCGCAGCTGCAGGTCGAGCTCTCCGTCACAGGCACTGCCCGCCCGCTGCCCGCTGTCGTCGATCTGACCGCCTATCGCATCGTCCAGGAGTCGCTCACGAACGTGATCCGCCACGCGGACACCAACGAAGCACAGGTCTCGATCCGCTACGAGCCGGAAGCGATCGTCGTCGAAGTCGCAGACGACGGCCGCGGCTCGACCAACGGCACCGTCGGCGTGACGGACGGGCACGGGCTGGCCGGCATGCGTGAGCGGGCGGCCGCGCTCGGCGGCCGCCTCGAGGCCGGCCCCGCGTCCACTGGGAGTGGGTTTCGCGTGCGCGCCTGGCTGCCCACCGGAGGGGAGAGGCGATGAGCATCCGCGTGCTACTCGCGGACGACCAGACGCTCGTCCGCTCGGGCTTCCGCGCCCTGCTCGAGCGGGCAGAGGACATCACGGTCGTCGGCGAAGCGGCCGACGGGGCGGAGGCGATTGAGCGCGCGCGGGCGGATCGTCCCGACGTCGTGCTGATGGACATCCGCATGCCCGGCGTCGACGGGCTCGAGGCGACGCGGCGCATCACCGCCGATCCTGGCCTCGCGGACGTCCGCGTGGTCATGCTGACCACGTTCGAGCTCGATGAGTACGTGTTCGAGGCCCTGCACGCGGGCGCGAGCGGGTTTCTGCTCAAGGACGTCGAGCCGGACGAGCTCCGGGAGGCGGTACGCGTCGTCGCAAGCGGCGACGCGCTCCTCGCTCCGAGCGTCACACGCAGGCTGATCCAGGAGTTCGTCTCCCAGCCGGGACGCCACCGGCCCGCGCCCGAGCGGCTTGCGCAGCTGACCGAGCGCGAGCGCGAGGTTTTGGGCCTCGTCGCGCACGGGCTCTCGAACCAGGAGATCGCCGAGCGGCTGGTGATCAGCCCGGCGACGGCGAAGACGCACGTCAGCCGGGTGATGATGAAGCTGCACGCGCATGACCGGGCGCAGCTCGTGGTGATCGCGTACGAGAGCGGCCTCGTGCGCGTCCCCCAGTAGCCCGCCCCAGGCACTCCTCCCGGCAGGCGACGTACTCCCGGCGCAGTAGGCGGGCACACCGGGGTGCGCCCGCAGGAGCAGGCGAAGTGCATCCTCGCCGCCGACGACGCGCGGCCCGCCTTCGCCCAGCATGGAACGCGATGGAACGCGACCGAGGGAGCAGGCCGACGATGAGACTCCGGCAATCACGCAGCACGCGAACAAGAAGCGAAAGCGCGCTGGCGGCGCTCACCCGCGCCGTCCTCGCCCATCGGCGCCTCGTCGCTCTCTTCTGGGCGGCGGTCGCGCTCGCCGGCTTAGTGGGCGCGGGCCGCGCCTCGGACGCGCTCGACCCGAACTTCTCGATGCCGAAGAGCGAGGCGTTCGCCACCAACGAGAGGGTCCAGCAGCTGTTCGCCTCCGGCGGCAAGTGGCCGACGCTGGTCGCCGTCGCCGAGCTGCCCAGCGGCCTGAGC
>JALZFG010000305.1 GCA_030861645.1 Actinomycetota bacterium | reverse complement strand
TGCGAGACGGGAATGCGACGAAAGTGGAACGTCAAGGCGACGTCACGACTCGTTCTCGCCCTTTCGTGCGTCCCCCTCACTGAGCCCGAACAGGTGACGCACGGTCTCGGCGTACAGGACGCCGTCGGCTGCCGCGGCGGCTTCCTTCATCCGAACCGTCGGCAGATGGAGAAGCTTGTTCACGATCGCGGCGGTGACGGATTCGACCGCCCGCCGCTCGGCGTCCGAGAGCCTCCCCAGCCTGCGCTCGGCCTTCGCGAGTTCCGCCGCGCGGATCTCCTCCGCCCGCGCGCGGAGGGACGTGATCGCGGGGACGACCTCGAGCGCGGCCTGCCAAGCGCGAAAGCGTTCTGCCTCGTCCGCGACGATCGCTTCCGCGCGCGCCGCCTCGCGCCGCCGCCCGGCCAACGTCTCCGCGACGACGGCTTCGAGACTGTCGATGTCGTACAGGTAGCAGCCCTCGACGTCGTTGATTGCCGGGTCGAGGTCGCGCGGCACCGCGAGATCGATCAGGAACAGCGGCCGTCCCTTCCGGCCGCGCAACGCCCGCTCGACGTCCTCGCGGCGCAGGACGAACCCGGGTGCGCTCGTGCAGGAGACGACCACATCGGCGGACGACAGCACGGAGGCGACGCGCTGGAGTGGCAAGGGCTCGGCCCGGAACGTCCGCGCGACTTCCGCCGCGCGCTCCGTGCGCCGGCTCGAGACGAAGGCGATCCGCGCGCCGCGCGACGCGAGGCTGCGTGCGGCGAGCTCGCCGACCTTGCCGGCGCCGAGGAGCAGGACGGAACAGTGCGAGACGTCGCCGAACACCTGCTCCGCGAGCACTGCCGCGGCCGAGGACACCGACGCGGGACTCTCGCCGATCCCTGTCTGCGAGCGCGCCTTCTTCCCGGCGTGCAGGGCCTGGCGAAACAGGCGCGTGAGGAACGGGCCGATGGACGGGACATCGGCCGCCGCGCGCACCTGGCCGAGGATCTCGGCCTCGCCCGGAACCATGGAGTCGAGCCCGGCCGCCACGCGGAACAGGTGGAGCGCAGCGGCCTCGTCGTGGAGGCGGTAGAGCGAGGATGAGAGCTCGTCCGCAGGAAGCGCGGCGAGCTCAGCGAGGACACGCGCCGCGCGCTGTTCGGCCGCCTCCGCGTCGGGGTCGGCCAAGTACAGCTCCGTTCGGTTGCAGGTCGAGAGGCACACCGCCTCCGCCCCTTCGGCGGCCAGCCGCCCCGCAAGCTCTTCGGCCTCGAACCGAGCGAGGGCGACACGCTCGCGCAGCTCGACCGGAGCGAGGTGGTGGGACGTGCCGACCAGGACCAGTCTCATCGCCTAGAAGTGCGTCACCGGGAGACCGAAGTGGACGGCGAGCACGAGCGCGAGACCGCTGACCGCCAGGTAGGCCGCGCGCCGGCCGCGCCAGCCGGCGCCGAACCGCAGCACGAGGAACGACCCGTACACGAGCCACGTCGCGAGCGTTACCGCGATCAGCGCGTCCACGGAAGCACCCTCGTGGACCAAGCGGACGAGTCCCGCGACCATCCCCAGCGTCAGGATCGGCAGCGACACGGCGATCGTTCGTCCCGCAACCTGCTCGAGCGTGACGAGCGCGGGCGCGGGCAGCCGAAGAATCCTCGCCTCGCGCCGCTTCAGCCGTCGCTCCTGCCAGAGGTAGAGCCCGGCCAGCGCCGCGGCGAGCGTTAGCCCGGCGAACCCGACGAGCGCGAGGCCGACGTGGAGAACGAGGAACGCGTTCGAGTAGTTGCTCCCGCCGAGGTCACCGGTGCCGCCGCCGACGTGCGCGACCACGAGCAGCAGCACGGTCAGGGGCATGACCGCGAGACCGAGCAGCCGGTATCCGGAGCGGCAGCCCCAGAAGAGGTACGCCGAGACAACCAGCCAGACGAACAGGTTGAGGCTGCCCGCCCAGGTCGCCCACGGAAACCCGTCTCCTGATGCCGCCTGCGCCGCGAGCAGCCCCGCCTGCGTCAGCCACCCTATCCGGACGCCCCACGTCGCAACGCGGCCGGCAAGCCCCGGTCGCCGGGCTTCGCCTGCGTACGCGACCGCCGCTTCCCCGTACGCGAGAAGCGCCGGCCAGAAGAGCAGCTCAGCCAGCCCCGCCCCTCTCGCTGCCGGCGAGAGCGCGATCGGGAGGTGCCGCTGCCCCCGTCATATCGGGTTTTCCTTCCTCCCTCGGGTACCGCGCCTGACGAGCGAGCGCCTCGAGGTCCTGGTCGAGCCGCGAGAGCTTGAGCGCGATGATCACGACGTAGACGAGCACCGCCGCGAGGACGACGACGTAGGCGGCCGCGAGGTAGGCGCCTCCGCTCACGACAGCAGCGCTCGCAACTCTCGGACACGGGCATCCAGGCGCTTGCCGGCGAGCTCGATCCGATAGAGGGCCGCGGCGAGCGCGAGGATCGCGGCCCACGAGATACAGAACGTGAAGAACATCGAGCCGGACATGTCCGGCCCTTCCCGGTTGAAGACGACCGGGTGGACGAAGTCCTCCGCGAGGCGGATCGCGAGGAAGCTGACCGGGATGAGCGCGACACCGAAGAGCGCATACACCGCCGAGAGGTTCGCTCGGCCGGGACCGGGCTCGACCGCGAAGCGGAGCATGAAGTACGCGGAGTAGAAGAGGAAGAGGACGAGGAAGAGCACCAGCTGACGCGAGCTCCACACCCACCAGTGGTCCCAGGAGGCCTTCGCCCAGATCGACCCCGTCACGAGCGTCAGCGCACCGAAGATGACTCCCTGATGGATCGCGACGTAGCTCTCGAGGTCCGCGCCCGGAGGGCGCTTCCAGAGGTGGAGGAACGCCTTCCAGGCACCCCAGCCGAAGCACGCATACGCGGTGAGCGCGACGGGGACGTGGATGTAGAAGATCTTCTGAGAGATTCCCTGGTCGGCGTCCTCCGGGACGTAGAAGAAGACGAGCGCACCGGCAGCCGTCAGGAGCATCGCTGCGAGCACAGCGAGCGCGCCGGCCGCGTTATTCCGTAACCACGTACTCAAAAGAAGCCCAGCAAATGATCGCAAAGATGGCGTCGTAGAACGCGAGGAACGCAAGGTAGCGGCCTCCGTCGTCGACGACGCTCGCGCCGACGCCGCCGATCACAATCGGGATCGCGAGCGGCAGGAAAAGGAGCGGTAAGAGCAGCTCGCGCGTCCGCGTCGCCGCCGCCATCGCGGCGAGCAGCGTCCCGACGGCACAGATTCCGATGTCCGCGAGGACGACCCCGCCGACGGTCGTCCACGACACCCCGGAGAAGAAGAGCCCGAAGGCCGGCAGCGCGACAATCTCGACGAGCCCGAGGAACGCGAGCGTCGCGATTGCCTTCGCGAGCCAGATCGCGCTCCGATCGGAGGGCGCGAGCACGAGACCGTCGAGGACGCCCTGGTCGCGCTCGGCGGCGAACGCGCGAACGAGACCCAGCAGAGCCGTGAAGACCAGAGCGACCCAGAGCAGACCGTAGGCGGCGAGGTCACCGCTTTCCTCGGGCAGCGCAAAGTGGAAGATGACGAGGGTCGCGAGCACGAAGAGCACCATCGCGGGCACCGTGTCCCGGGCACGCAGCTCGAGTCGGAGGTCCTTCCGCGCGAGAGCCACGACGTCGGCGACGTAACCAGTCAAGCGAGCGCGAGCGTGCCGGTTGCAAGCGGGGCGAGACGCGTGGACTCGTGCGTCGCGACGAGGAACGTGCGCCGAGGACGAAGCTCCTCCAGCTCCCGCTGAAGGAGCACGCTTCCCTGCGCGTCGAGTCCGCTGAACGGCTCGTCGAGAAGCAGCAGGTCGGGCTCGTGAAGGAGCGCGCGGCAGAGGGCAAGCCGCTGCAGCATTCCGCGCGAGAACGAGCCGGCACGCTCGTTGCGAACGCGCCAGAGGCCGAACCGCTCGAGCAGCATTCCTGCTCGCTCTCGCCGCTCGGGAACGCGGTAAAGCCGACCGTAGAGGTCGAGGTTCTCGAGCGCGGTGAGCTCGCGATAGACCAGGGGCTCGTGCGCGAGCAGCCCGATCCGCGCCCGGTCGGCATCGACCTCGAGCCAGCCGTCGCTCGGGGCGGCGAGGCCCGCGCAGAGCCGCAGCAGCGTCGTCTTCCCCGAGCCGTTCGGCCCGGTCACGAGCAGGAACCCCCTCGGCGGAAGCTCCAGGTCGATCGCCTCGAGCACGCGCTTCTCTCCGTACCGCTTCGAGAGTCCGCGTGCTCGGATCACACAGCCAGTCTAGTGACGCGCAGTGAGCGGGCCGCCCGGCCCGCTCGCTACCGCCGATCGGTGGGGTGCGTTAGGCGTGGGCGACGCGCCGGGAACGTCGCACAGCGAAGATCATCCCCGACGCCACCAGCAGCGCGAACACGCCGCTTCCAACGCCGATCCCCACATTGCCCCAGTCGACGCCGCCGTCGGCGACAGGCTGTACAGTCGAGACGGGCCCGGTACCACGGATCCCGCTGCGATCGTCGGGCGTCGTGTTCGAGCCGTGGGTGAGCAGGTACTGCGCCTCCGCCTCGTAGCGCTCGCCCATCGCCTTCAGCGCGGCCGGGGTGTAAAAGCTCGCCGCCGGCTGCGCGTCGGCGAGCGCCTGCCACCGCAGACCCATCGCCTTCAGCGCCGGCGGCGTGTAGAAGCTCGCGGCGGGCCTGTCGGCGCTGGCGAGGACGCCGCGGCCGCGGATTCCGACGCGGCCGTCCGGGCTGACGCCGACGCTGGACGGGCCGACGCCATGGAAGCCAGCCGGATCATCGGGCGAGGAAGTCGCGTACGCCGGAGCGACAAGCATTGCCGCCACCGCCAAAACCAGAATCCCGATGGTGAAAAGCCGCTTCATCTCGTCCTCCTCGTTTTCCGTCGACCACCTTTGCGCTCTTTATGAACAGGACGGCGGGCGCCTAAGAGATCGCTAACGAGCGGCTAAGCAGCGGCGTGCCCCCGGCGAACGGAATCGTGAGTGGTAGCGTGAGCGGCGCGGAGGCGCCCGTGGAGTTTCGTGTGCTCGGTCCGCTCGAGGTGCGCGCGACTGCCGGCCGCTTCCGCTCGGCCGCCGGAAGCAGCGGCTGCTGCTCGCCCTGCTCCTCCTGCGGGCAAACTAGATCGTCCCGACGTCCCGCC
>JALZFG010000271.1 GCA_030861645.1 Actinomycetota bacterium | reverse complement strand
GACGGCGAGCTCCAGCCGGTCGACGGAGTGCTCGACGACGGGGTCGGGCGGAAACGGGAGCAGCTGCGCGGCCCGCCCGGTGATCCCACCCCCGCATGGCTTGTCGCGCGGAAAGCGCGCGCGGTCGAGCAGGAGGACGGAGAGGCCGGAGCGTGCGAGGAGCGCCGCCGCCGTCGATCCCGCCGGCCCGGCGCCGACGACGATCGCGTCGAACCGCTCCGGCACCCCCGACGTCACGGCTGGAGCGCGTCAGGCTCGCTGTTCGCTGAAGTCAAGGCTGGGAGTCTATGCGGCGCGGGCGAGAGCATCGGCGCGACGGGGACGCGACGAAGGCGGAGGCGGAACTCGAACGCTCGGCCCGCGCGGTACAACTCGTGTCTCCGTCATGGCCTCACGTACCGGCCCCGCCGATCGGATCACCAACGTGCTGAGAGCGATCCGCAGGGGAGTCGATAACCGCCCCGGGCATTCCCCCCGGCTCCGTCGCCTGACTTCCTACCCCGCGTACGCCAGGGACCCGCCGGGTTCGCTCACGTTGGGGTCGCTTCCGTCGTAGAGGCCGACGACTTCGATCCGGAAGAGATTGTTGGAGGCGAAGATGAGGTTCTTCCCGAGCGTGTAGGCGGAGACGACGCCATGCTGCGAATTGAACTTCGACGGCTTCAGCCGCTTGCCGTAGACCGCCTTCGCCCGCCTGATCGTGGAGCAGGGCCCGATCCCCGCCGCCGTCTTGTACCGCCTGTTCCACGTCGTGATCAGGACGCCCTTGTCCTCGCCGTCGACGAAGTAGACGCTGAGCTCGCGCTTGTGGAAGACCAGGCGTGAGTAGTCGTCAGGATGGATAGGGTCTGCGTGAGTATCGCGGGCCGTGGTGACCGGTGGTCCCAGGAGCTGTTTGTACGCGCTCGCCGGGTAGGCCGAGCTTTGCACCCGCGATCGCCGTCTGCGTGATGCTTGGAGTCCCGGCCGCGCCGCCGGCACCGAGAATGCAGACGCCGGCGAGGCACGCGGTCACGAGAGCGATCTTCATGTCGAGCCTCCTCTCGTCGAGCACCGACGATGATCGGGACAGCGGCTATCGAGCCGCTATCGACCGGCTACCGGCGGGCGTCGCCAACAAGAAACCCGGGAGCGGGGCATTTCCGAAACGAGGTCGACCTGCTCACGCAGCTCGAAGCCTTCGGCGACCTTTCTCAGCCGGTTATTCTCGCGATGAACCAACGCCGACGAAGGGAGGAACGTGGCAAAAAGGACGATCGTCGTCAGTGACCTCAGCGGAAACGAGATCGACGAGAAGAACGCCGCCCAGGTCGTAATCAAGTACGCCGACGCGCGCCGCGGCCAGGTCGTACTGGACGTGAATGCGGACGAGGTCGAGGACCTCGCGAAGAAGGGCCAAAGGCAGGCACGACGCGGCCGTCGAGCTCGCACGGAGGAGCCGCAGTAAGATCTCCAGCGCCTACGGGCGTCGAAGTGCGCAAGGAGGGGCCGAGCGAAAGCCGTGGCGAAACGCTCTGCATCGCCAATCCGTTCCGACTCGCCAGCCACTTGGCGCTCGTCACATGATGTAGTCGCGGTTCCCCCTCGAAGTCCTTGCGCGAGCCGGCACCGACAGGTCGCTTGCGGGCGCAACCGCCAGCGGCGCCCGTCGCGGCTGCGCGCTATCGAGGCTCGGTTCGAGCGATGGTGACGATCTCAGGACTCGCGGGGACGAGCGGCTCGCGGAACCAGCCGCCGTACTGCGCCTCGACCAGGAAACCAGCCTCCGCAAGAAAAGCGCGAAGAGCATCGACCTCTAGAAAGCGCAGCCTCGCACGGTCAACGCGCAGCGGTGTTCCATCCTCGTCGCCTGTCGTTTCCGTGAACGTGACGACGTCTCCAGCCACTGCCTCCACCTCGTGCCAGATCCGGGCCTTTCGTCCCGACGGGTCGACGACCTCCATTGCGTTTTCTGGGTTCCACCGTTCCCATGCGCGTGCGAGGGGATTGCGGGTTTCGAATGCGAAGCGACCGTCGTCCACGAGCGCTCGCCTGATCGCCGCAAGCGACTCGCGCACGTCCTCGTCGGTGACGAGCACCTGGAACGCGTGACCCGTCATGAGCGCGAGCTCGAACTCGTCCGCGAACGGCATTGAAGCCGCGGTGCGGGACACCCACTCGATGTCGGCACGGCGCCGCGCGACGTTCAGGCTCGTGTCGTCGGGATCCACTCCACACAGTCGACCGCCATGGCCTTCTTCGCGCGCTCGCCGCAGCAGCGCTCCCGTCCCGCACCCGACATCGAGCACCGACCTCGCCTCCATCACAAGTGCGAGATAGAAGTCGTCGCTCGGCCCCCAAGGGTTGAGCAGGTCGTAGAGAGCCGCAACCTCTTCGTCGGAGTACGGCGTCACCGGCTCCACGGTAGCCCTGCAGCGGCACCCGGACATTCAAGACCGGCGTCGTCCCAATGGTCCGCCACCGAGATCGTCGCTCGTCGCCGCCTAACGCCATGGCGTAACCGACGGTGACGCCGAGAGGAACCGAAGCCGAAGTTGGAAAGGGGCAGGCGAAGTTCAACGAGCTCCTACGAAAGGCGCTCGCGATAATCGAAGCGCAGCTCGAACCCCGCGATCACGCTACTCGAGGAGGTCGCGACCGCGCCCGCCTCGTGCTTCGCTTTCGCCCTGGATGGGAAGGTGGCTCACGGCGAGGCAGCACGAGCTGCTAACCGCGCTCGGGCTGCTGACGCTCGCGGGAACGGTCGCTCTCAGCGTCTACGTCTTCGTGGCCGAGCCGACCTACGTCACCGACCGACGGTCGCGGCCGTCTCCTGCGCTTTGTAGAGATCCGTGGCGTCGACGTCGGCCGGCGCCTCGTTCGCGACGGCTTCGCAGTCGTCGAGCGCGGTGATCCCGTCAGCCGTACACCGGGTAGTCGCCGAGAGACGGGCACGTTGGGAACGTGCGGGGCTGTGGGGAGCCTGTGGCGGGCGAGTTGGAGGAGAAGCCCGCGCCGCATGACTCCTCCGGATCGCAGGCTGAGCAGCTGCGCCCGCTGCAGCGGCTGCGAGTAGACGACGTTCCCGTCTTCGTCAAGCGCCTCGAAGCAAGCAGGCGGCGCCTCGAAGCCGCCGGTTCGGGGAGTTTGTCGGCCTTCGGAAGCGAGAACGTGATTCCCTCGACGCGAGTGCTGTCGACCACGTCCCCTCCGGCTACGACGCCCACGGTCACGATTGATCGCGACAGCGAGTGGCGCAAGAAAGCCGAGCGAGACGCCCCCTTTGACCAGCGCCGCCTCCGAGCGGCTAGGAGCTTCGTCAGCTCGCAGCAAGCGCCCTGAGCGGGCGTTCCTGGAAGCCGGAGGCGGGACTCGAACCCGCGGCCCACGGATTACAAATCCGTTGCTCTTCCAGCTGAGCTACTCCGGCGCTCACTTCCATGGTAGGCGAGCGCGGAGGACGGGAGATCGCGCGGGCTCGCCCGTCTACTGCAGCACTTGCCGCGAGCGCTGGTGCGCCAGAACCTTCCGCTTCACGCGCTGCAGCGCGTTGTCGATCGTCTTCGTATCGCAGGCGAGCGCGGTGGCCATCTCCTCATAGGACGACCCCTCGAGGTACATCCGCAGCGCGTCCGACTCCAGCTTCGAGAGGCCGGTGCCGAGGCAGAAGACCAGGCTCTGCAGCTCCTCGCTCGAGATGACGCACACGGACGGGTCGTCGACCGCGGGGCCCGGGAGCGCGTCTCCGAGGGTGCACTCGCCGTCCGTCTCCTGGCCCGCGGGCGTTTGGCTGAACGAGACGTAGGCGTTGAGCGGCCCGTGCTTGTACCGGCTCGCCGTCTTGATCGCGGTGATGATCTGTCTCGTCACGCAGAGCTCCGCGAAGCTCCGGAAGGAGGTCTCCTTGTCCGGACGGAAGTCGCGCACCGCCTTGTAGAGGCCGATCAATCCCTCCTGCACGAGATCCTCCGGCTCCCCGCCGGCGAGGAAATACGAGCTTGCCTTCAGCCGGACGAAGCCCGAATACCGGCGGATGAGCTCGTCGAGTGCAGGCGCGTCGCCGTTGCGTGCGCGCAGCGCAAGCTGGAGATCCTCAAGCTCTCGTTGAGCTTTTTGCTGGGGAGCGGGCGCGGGAGCGGGCGTCGGCGACATATGGGAACGGGTGTTTCGACGCGGCTTCGGCGTTTTGGGCGCCGATCTCTAACGCTAAACTTGAGCAGAAGATAGCACCGGCGCCCGAAAGTTACAAGGCGAGCGTCTCCGACGCGAGTTCCGGGGCCTACTTCCGCCGACGCCGCAACTCGTCGAGACGCGAGCGAACGTCCTCGCCGAGACGATCGCCGAGCTGCCACCTGCGCCCCTCCTCGCGGTCCGCGGGCTCGAGCTCGTCCAGGAACGAGCGCGAGCTGATCTTCGCCACCTCGGGCCCCGAGGTATGTCGAACGAGCGCGTCGGATGACACCAGGCACACCCTCTCCCGGCCTCGCTCCTCGGAGGCGAGCCGCTCGAGCAGCGCGTCGGCGTTCTTCGCGAATCGCACCTCGAGCGCGCCGAGCCGCTCGTCGGGGCCCGATCCGTCGAAGACGAGAACGCCACGCGCGCCGCGAAGGGCGACGAAGCTCGCGAGCGTGTCCTTGAGCTCGCGCGCGTCCGCGAACGAGCCCGCGTGGAGCAGGTTGAAGCCGTCGAAGAGGTAGAGAGTCGGGTCAGGCACGCTCGGCCGGCCGCAGCGTCCGCTGCCGCCTCGCCTCGAAGAGCAGCAGCGCCGCCGCGACGCTGACGTTCAGCGACTCGACGCGGCCGGCGAGCGGGATCGCGACCGCGTCGTCGCACGAGCGGCGGACGAGCGGCCGCAGCCCCCTCCCCTCGGCGCCGAGGACGAGCGCGACCCCGCCCGTCAGATCGGCGCTCCACATCGAGGTCTCGGCTTCCGCGGCGGCCGCCCAGAACCAGAGACCGGGCCGCCGCGAGTCCTTGATGAACGAGGCGACGTTGGTCACGATCGCGACGGGAACGTGCTCGACGGCCCCCGCCGACGCACGGCAGACCGCCGCCGTCACGCGCGCCGACCGATGCGCGGGAACGATGACGCCGTCGGCGCCGGCGCCCTCCGCGCTGCGGCAGACGGCCCCGAGGTTGTGCGGGTCGGTGACGCCGTCGAGGCAGACGAGGAGCGCGTCCGGGCGCTCGGCGAGCTCGTACGCATCCTCGTACGGGTACGGCTCGCACCAGGCCAACACGCCCTGGTGTTCCGTCGTCCCCGCCTCCGCGGAGAGCGCCCGCTCGGGGCGGACCTGTATCCGCACGCCCGGCGCCTCGCGCAGCCACTCCTCGGAGCTGAGGGCGCGCTCGGTCGCCCAAAGCTCCAGAACCTCGCGCCGCCCGTGCAACGCCTCGCGCACGGCGCGCCGGCCGAAGACCTGCTCACGGATCACGGCTTCTGAACGAGCTGGAAGCCCTCGGGGACGTCGCGCAC
>JALZFG010000255.1 GCA_030861645.1 Actinomycetota bacterium | reverse complement strand
CCGCTCCTCCTCCTGCTCTGGGGCCGAAACCGGGCGTAAGCGCCCCGCCTCGGCGCGATCAGCTGCTCGTCCGCCGCCCGCACCGACGGTTTCTGCTACTGCGTGCCGCGATGAGCGCCGAGACCGCCGGGGATTTCCGGAAGTTCTGGGCCGGGCAGACGATCTCGAACCTCGGCAGCTCGCTGACCGTCTTCGCGCTGCCGTTGCTCGTCTTCAAGCTGACCGGCTCGCCGGTGAACCTCGCGGCGACCACCGCCGCCTACTTCTTGCCGTATCTCCTCTTCGGGCTCGCGATCGGGGCCTGGGTGGATCGTGTCGACCGGAAGCGGCTGATGATCGGCGTCGACCTCGGCCGGGCGCTCGTCATCGGCTCCATTCCCGGCCTCGCCGCCGTTGACCTCCTCTCCGTGCCGTGGATCTACGCGGCCACGTTCGCGAGCGCGACGCTGACGATCGCCTTCGACGCGGGGGAGTTCGCGGCGCTGCCGAGCCTCGTCGGACGGGACGACCTCGTGAGCGCGAACGGCCGGATCATGGCGAGCTACCAGGGGGCGCAGGTGGCCGGCCCGCTGCTCGCGGGCGCGCTCGTCGGCGCCGGCGCGTCGATCGAGAACGTCCTCGCCGTCGATGCCGGCTCGTTCGTCCTCTCCGCGCTCTCCCTCGCGGCGATCGGGACGAGCTTCAACGCGGAAGAGCCGCGGCCACAAACGTCGATCCGCCGCGACGTCGCCGAAGGTCTTCGCTACGTGCTCGCGCACCCGGTGCTCCGGAACATCTCGCTGATGATGGCGGTCGTCAACTTCGTCGGGTCGACGACGTACGCGCAGCTCGTCCTCTTCGCGAAGGAGCGCCTCGGCGCGAGCGACTCGCGGGTCGGTTTGCTCTTCTCGGCCGGGAGTCTGGGCATCGTCGCCTTCGGCCTCGCCGCCGGGCGGATCCGTCGCCGTCTCGGATTCAGCACCGCGGCGCTCGGCGGTCTCATGCTCTCGGGAGTCGCGACCGCCGCGATGGCCGCGATGACGTCGTACTGGGCGGCCCTGCCGCTCTGGGCGCTGAGCACGGGCGCCGGACTCTTCTTCAATATCAATACCCAGAGCTTGCGCCAGGCGATCGCGCCGAGCGAGCTGCTCGGACGCGTTGTCTCGATCGCGAGCGTTCTCGCCTGGTCGGCGATTCCGCTCGGAACGCTCCTCGGCGGCTGGGTCATCGACGTGACGGACGACGTCGGCGCCGTCTACGGCGCGATCGGCGCCCTCACCTTCCTGATCGCGTTCGCGTTTCGCTTCACGGCGCTCGGGCACGCCGAGGAGCACCTCCCGGCGAGCGGCGCGGAGGGCGAGCCGGAGCGCGCGCTCGCCTAGATGATGGATCGGAAATTGGAGCGCCGGTCGGGGGCGGTACCGGCCAAGCCGGGCGCCGAGGTCGCTCGCAGCGCAGGCCCGTCGGCCGGGGCAAGAGTGAACTCGACGATCCGGGGCCGTGCGGGGCCGTCATCCGGGCCCGCTCGAATTCCGATCAATCGTCTAGCCGGTCGCGAGCGCCTCCGCCTCCCGCAGCAGCTCGTCGATCGCGGCGAGGCCGTCCGTCCAGAGGGCGGCGTCGGCGAGATCGAGCCCGACGATCGCGGCGAGCCGCTCGGGCGCCTCCGAACCGCCGGCGCGCAGGAGGTCGAGGTACGGCTCGACGAGGCTCTCCCCCTCGCGCTCCCACTTCCGGAAGATCGCGAGCGAGAACAGGTAGCCGTACGCGTAGGCGTAGACGTAGCCCGGCGAGACGACGTAGTGCGGCACGTAGCTCCACCAGGTCTCGTAGCCGTCGAGGTCGACGTCGCCGAGCATCGCCGACTGCGTCGCGATCCACAGCTCGGCGAACCGGTCCGGCGAGAGCTCTCCCTCCTCCCGGCGCGCCGTGTGAACGCCGTCTTCGAACCGGTTCATCGCGATCTGGCGGAAGACGGTCGCGACGGCGTCGTCGAGGCGGCCGACGAGCAGATCGAGCCGCCGCTTCGGGTCGTCCTCGCCCGCGAGCAGCCGCCGGAACGCGAGCGCCTCGCCGAAGACGGACGCCGTCTCGGAGAGCGTCAGCGGGGTCTCGGAGTTGAAGACGCCGCGCTCCTGAGCGAGGTAGCCGTGCAGGCCGTGCCCGAGCTCGTGCGCGAGCGTCAGCACGGAGCGGCGGTCGCCGGTGAAGTTCATCAGCACGTACGGGTGCACGTCCGGGACGCGGGTCATGCAGTAGGCGCCGAGCTGCTTGTCGGGGCGGACCGGCGCGTCGATCCAGCGTCGCTCGAAGAAATCCGACACGACGCGCCCCGCCTCGGGAGAGAAGGAGGTGTACGCCTCGGAGACGAGCGCCACCGCCTCCCCCCAGCGCGTGCTGGTCCCGGCGCTCGACACCGGCGCGAGGCGGTCGTAGTGGGCGAGCCGGTCGAGACCGAGCAGCTTCGCCTTGAGGCGGTAGTAGCGCTGCGGGATGTCGTAGCGGGCCAGGACGGCGTCAATGAGCGCCTGCACGGCCTCGTCCGGCGTCTCGTTGGCGAGGTTGCGGGCGGCCAGCCAGTGCTCGTACCCGCGCAGACGGTCCTCGATCGCCTTGTCGACGAGGAGCGCGTTGAAGATGAACGTGCGCGTGCGGAGCCCAGGGG
>JALZFG010000250.1 GCA_030861645.1 Actinomycetota bacterium | reverse complement strand
GGCGTCGACGGGGAGGGCGTCCGTCGCCCGGCGCAGCGCCGCCATCGCTTCCCGCCGGGGCGCCGTTATCTCGCGGACCACGATCTGGATCGAGGCCGTGAGCGGAACGGCGACCACGACGCCCACGACGCCGAAGAGCGCGCCGAAGACGAGCACGCTCACGAGCACGAAGAAGCCGGACACACGCGCCGCTCGCCCGACGACGACTGGCTGCAGCAGCTGATTCTCGACCTGTTGGTAGGTGAGCACGATGGCGAGCATGACCACCGCCGGGACGAGGCCCTCGGTGAGCGTCGCGAGGACGACGATGAAGCCCGCGATCGTCGCTCCGAACTGTGGGACGAGGTCGAGGAAGCCGGCGATCACGCCGAGGGCGACCGGGTACGGTGCGCCCAGCGCCCAGGCGGCGAGCGCGTACGTAACTCCACAGGTCACCCCGAGGGTGAGGCTCGCAAGCATGGTCCGCGAGATCGTGTGCACGATTTCGCCGCTCACGCGTCGCCAGCGCTCCGACCCGGCCGGCGTCAGCAGAGTGTCCACCGCGCCGAAGAGCCTGGGAAGGTCGAGGAGCAGGAACAGCGTCATGAAGACGGCGGTGACGATGCTGAAGAGGAGCCCGAAGGTCGTGGTCGCGACGCCGAGAACGCCTCCCGCCGCGCCGACAACGCCGCTCGCGATCTCCCGAACGTGCGCCTGCGCCAGCTCTCCGATGTCCGACCTTTCGTCTATCCAGTGACCGATCTGGGAGTCGCGGATCCGCGTCACAAGGTCGGGGAGCGCGTCCACGAGCGCGCGCACGGCGTCCACGAGCGGCGCAATCAGGACAGCGCTCGCCCCGAGGACGAGTACGACGAGGCCGACCATGACCGTTCCGGTGGCAGCGCCGCGCCCGAGACCGAGGCGCGCCTGCACCGCGCGGACGGGCGGGTCGAGCACGAGCGCGGCGAAAACGGCGAGGAACACCGTCAACAGGACTCCCCGCACCGACACGAACGCCCACGCGAGCGCGACCGCCGCCACGACGGCGACGATCGTCCGCGAGCTGATGACGACGGTGATCAGGCGGTTGCTCATCGAGCGAGTGGAGGCCCCCGAAGCAGCCAATTCTGGTTCTCTCGATGCGGTACCGCCCGGCGGGGGCCAGGCCCCGTCACCGAAGTGAAACAAGAGGGGCGAGAAATAGCCGACCGTTAACACGGTCGGTGCGGGGTCTGACGCCAGCCCCGAGCGCGCACGTGATGCTCGAGTCCCGCGCCGAAACGCGGAGACTAGTCCTTGTCGATCAGATCCTTCGCCTTGTCAGAGGCGGAATCGACGGCGTCCTTGGCCTTCCCGGCCGCCTGGTCGGTCTTCCCCTCGCGCTGGAGGTCCTTGTCGCCGGTGAGATCGCCCGCCGCCTCTTTGATCCGGCCTTCTGCCTCGTCCTTGTTCATCGTGCCTCCTCGGTCGTTTCTACACTTCTGCCCGTGTTCGCGGCCGAAGAAACGAGCGCGCCGCCGCCGATTCCCACCGCGGACGGAGATGGAGCTGACTACTGCGACGCGCGCAGCGCTTCGACGAGCGTCTCCACGTCGTAGCCTTCCTCGTGCCGGACGCCGTTGACGAAGAACGTCGGCGTGCCGTTGACGCCGCTGCGAGCGCCGCTCAGGACGTCTTCGCGGATGCGGGGCTCGTAGGCGTGGCCGGCGAGGTCAGCCTCCACCCGCTCGACGTCGAGGCCGAGCGTCTCCGCGTACTGGAGCAGGTCCGGCGTGCGCAGCCGCTTCTGGTGCTCGAACAGGAAGTCGTGCATCTCCCAGAACCGCCCGTGGGCCGAGGCGGCCTCCGCCGTCTCCGCGGCCTGGAGCGCGTGCGGGTGGACCTCGGTGAGCGGGAAGTTCCGAAACACGAACGCGACGTCGTCGCCGAGGATGCGCAGGACCTCGGCCACACGCGGATACGCGGCGCCGCAGTAGGGACACTCGTAGTCCCCGTACTCGAGGAGCGTGAGCGGCGCCGTGGGATCGCCGCGCACATGATCCCGCACGCCGACCGGCGTTGCGAGGTGCGGATGTTCAAGCTCGTAGCTCATGCCTCGGTGACTCACTACGACAGACGCCGCAACGGGGAGCGGGGGCCGACTGCGCCGGCCCCACTCCTACGCCTTGATCTCGATCCGGCGCCGCTGGGCCCGCTCGGACTTGGGGACGCGGACCGTGAGGATCCCGTTCTCGAGGCTGGCGTCGATCTTCTCGGCGTCGACCTGGTTGGGGAGGCTGACGCGGTAGTCGAAGCGCCCCGTCCGCCGCGTCTGCCGCCGAATCAGCCCCTTCCTCTCCCGCTCCTTGATCTCGCCGGTGATCCACAGGTCGTTGCCAACGAGCTCGACGTCGACGTCCTCACGGTTGACGCCGGGCACTTCGGCTTCGACGACGTAGGCGTCGTCGGTCTCCTCGATGTCCACCAGCGGCGACCAGCCGGCGCGTTCGGCCAGCGGCGAGGGCCAGGCGAAGCCGCCGAAGGTCTGCTCGAGCATCCGCCGCATGCGCTCGGTCACCTGCTCGAGTTCGCTGAACGGCTCCCAGCGCTCGGGCGCGGTGCCGGTGCGGCGCTCCGGGAGAAGCTGAGACATCGCCACCTCCTTTCTCCGAGGTCGGCCCCGTCGTACCCACGGCTGCAAAAACGTATGCGGCGCGAGCGACCGATGCTTAGGATGCCGCTGTGAGTCTCACGAGCTCGCTGCTCGGGCTGTTTACCTCGACGGATCCGGACGAGGAGGCAGCGGCCGTTGAGGAGTACGCGCTCCGAGATCCGGGTGAGGCGCCACGCGACCCGAGCCCGTAGCCCTCGCGCGTCCTCGCTAGCCTGCGCCGACGGGGCGGCCTACCGCGGCCGCGTACTGTTCAGCGACAGCGGACCGGTTGACGACGCTCCACCAGGCTTCGAGGTAGTCCTGGCGCCGGTTCTGGTCTTGAGGTAGTAGGCGTGCTCCCGGACGTCGATTCCGAGGATCGGCGTGTCGCCGTTCGTCAGCGGTGAGTCCTGGTTCGGAGTCGAGACGACCGCACGACCGGTGCCGTCGTGGAGAGCCACGCCCGGCCGCTCCCGAAGCGCTTCATCCCCGCCTCGTTCAGCTGTCGCTTCAACTCCTCGACTGAGTCGACGGTGTCCGAGATCGCGGTCGCGAGCTCGCCTTCGGGCTCGCCCCCTCCGTCGGGGCTCAGGATCTCCCCGAAGAACGAGTGGTTCGCATGGCCGCCGCGGTTGTTGCGGAGCGCGGTGCGCGCCCTCGGTCATGAGATCGAGATTGTCGACCACCTGCTCGACCGGCGGGTCGGCCCACTCCGTCCCTTCGAGCGCTGCGTTGACGTTCGTGACGTAGGCCGCGTGGTGCTTGTCGTGGTGGACGCGCATCGTGAGCTCGGGGATGGCGGGCTCGAGCGCGTCGTACGAGTACGGAAGCGGAGCCAGTTCGTATGCCATGGCTCCTCCTCTCAGTTGCTGGGCGCCGCGCCGTCACGACGTCGCGAGCGTAGCGCCGGCCCGCTCGGCTGTCGACCGGGGCGCGCCGGCAACGGCAACGAGCACGTCAGAGGAACGTCGGCGTACTCTCTGGCCGGAGGAACCGAAGGGGCATGACTCTCACCTACCGCGAGCGGCCGCCCGCCCGCAGGCCCGCGGGGCTGCTCGTTCTCCACCACGGCCGCGGCGCGGACGAGCGCGACCTACTCCCCCTCGCGGATGTCCTGGACGCGAAGCGGCGTCTGCGCGCCGGCGCCGATCTCGTCATCGGCGTCTCATTCGGCCGGCGGGCGAGCGAGCTGCTGAAGAACGGCTGTCTCGACGTGGAGTACCACGAGTCCGACGCGGGCCACAGCATCGACCCGCGGCACACCCCCGCCACGATCGAGTGGCTCGCTAGCACGGTGCCGCCCGACCCGCCCACTGAACCTTGAGCGACCGCCCGGAGCGACGAAGCTCGGAGATCTCACTGGGGAACCTTGCGCTTGCCAGCTTCGGCTCGCTCGTGGCGACGTTTCTCATCGGGCGGCTCGGCGTCGCCGGGACGCTGATCGGCGCGGCGCTGACGCCGGTCCTGATCGCACTCGCGCAGGAGCTCGTCCGGCGGCCCGGCCGCCGGGTGCGCGAGACGACCGCCGGCGCCGTGACCAAGCCTGTCGCCGCCGTCGCCAAGCCGCTCGCCTCCCGCCGCGAGCGCGGTCTCTCGATCCGCTCGCGGCTGGCGCAGCTCGGGCAGCGTGTCTCCTGGCGCTCCGTGCTCCTCACAGGCGGCTTGGCATTCGCGATCGCCGTCGCCGTGTACACCATCGCCGACGTCGCGGCCGGTGATTCGGTCGTTGCCGATCGACCCTCCACGT
>JALZFG010000233.1 GCA_030861645.1 Actinomycetota bacterium | reverse complement strand
ACGAGAGCGAGCTCGGCGCCGCTCTCGGCCGGTTCGCCGCGTCGTCCGACAGCGCGAACGCAACGGTGGCGGCGATCCGCGAGCGGTGGCCCACCGAGCCGGCGGTCACCGAGGCGCAGGTGCCGTTCTCGTCGCGCTGGCGCTGGAGCGCCGTCCAGCTCGACGGCACGTCGTACGTCCTCGGCGCGCCCGAGCGCGTCGCTCTGGGCGGACTCGCCGCACGAGCCGAGGGGGAGGCTGAGCAGGGCCGGCGCGTGCTCGCCTTCGGAATGACGAGCGCCGACCTCGCCGCCGTCAAGCCGGAGGAGGGGCCGCCTCGCGACCTCGCCCCGCTCGGGCTCGTCGTGCTCGCGGAGCGGCTCCGGGGCGAGGCGCGCTCGACCGTCGACTTCTTCCGCTCTCAAGGTGTCGCGCTCAAGGTCATCTCCGGGGACCGACCCGAGACCGTCGCGGCGATCGCGCGCGACGTCGGCATCCCGACCGGCTCGCCGCTCGACGGCGATGAGCTTCCGGCCGATCCAGCCGTGCTCCGGCAAACCGTGCTCGAGGCGGGCGTTGTCGGGAGGATCTCCCCGGAGGGGAAGCGGCAAGTGATCCGCGCCCTCGCCAATGCGGGGCGCTACGTCGCGATGGTCGGCGACGGCGTCAACGACGTCCCGGCGCTCAAGGCTTCGCGGCTCGCGATCGCGCAGGGCAGCGGGACGCAGATGGCGAAGACCGTCGCCGACCTTGTGCTCGTCAACGGCGACTTCGCTGCCGTGCCGCCGATGGTCGCCGAGGGCCGCAAGGTGCTGCGAAATCTCCAGCGCGTCGCGAAGCTCTTCGTCACGAAGTCCGCGTTCGCCGTCGTCCTGATCCTGTCCATCGGGCTGACGCCGATCGCCTACCCCCTCCTCCCACGGCACCTCACCTTGGCGGCGGCGGTGACGATCGGAATCCCGTCCTTCTTCCTCGCGCTCGCGCCCTCGACCGGCGAGTACCGTCCCCAGGGGTTCCTGCGCGAGGTGTCGCGCTTCGCCGTCCCGGCCGGCGCCGCCGCGGGTCTCGGCGTGCTCGCGAGCTACCTCTTTGCTCTCAACGTCGCGAACATGCCGCTCGTCGAGTCGCGAACGGTCGCGACGACGGTTGTCGTCGTGGTCGGTCTCTACCTCATCGTCGCGCTCGAAGCCTCGGGACGCCTTCGGGGCGCCGCGGTGTTGGCGCTCTGCCTCGTCCTCCTCGTGCTCTACCTCTTCGCGCTGATCGTCCCCTCGACGCGGGAGTTCTTCGCGGTGTCGGCCCCGAAGCCGGGCATTGTCGTGACGGCGGCCTTCGGTGCGGTGTTCGCGATCGGCGTCCTGTGGCTCACCGACGAGCGGTTCGTGCCCTGGCGCTGGCGCTCAACGGCCTGAGCGGTGGGGCAGCCCCCGCTGCGCTCTTAGTGGCGGGACGGACCTCGAACGGTCGCATCATGTCGTTGTCCTCGTGCTCGAGGGATGTGGGCCGATCCAGCACCTGGAACTGAACGAGATGCAGGTGGATCGGGTGCGTGTCGCCGGTCGTGTTGATCACTCGACACACGTCGGTCGCCCCGAGCTTGGCGAACATGTCCGTCGCGTCGCGCCACATCTTGTCATCGATGAGCGCGGTCACCCGCTCCCCGTTCTCGTCGAGGTGCTCGACGAGCTCGACGTCGCGGACCCTCGCCGCGCTGACCGCCTCCAGCCGGGTGAGCGGGCGGGGCGACAGGGGGACCACGCTCGCGTCGAGCGTCGACGCAACCGGCAGGACGCGGAACTGCATGACCTGCCCCGTCGTCTTCGGGTCGGGCGGAGTTCCGATCGGGAACGGCGTCTTCGCCGCATTCCTGAGCACGAACGTCTGTCCCGCCTGAGCGCTGCAATCAACGATCACGTCCGCGCGCTCGCCCGCCGCGAGCGTCAGGGCGTCGAGCACGGCGGTCGCGGGCAGGAGTCCGCCCTCACTGCCGATCTGGTGGGACGGAAGCGTCGCGGCGGCTGCGAGCCGAAGCGTGTAGAAGCGTGCATTCGAGCCGTTCAGGATCCGGAAGCGGTACTTCCGCGGCTCGACGGTCAGATGCGGCCAGACCTTGCCGTTGACGAGGATCGTGTCGGCGAAGAACTCGGGAACCCAGACAGGGTGCTCCTCGGTCACCCGTCACCCCCGCGTCCGGGTACAGCAGGTGCCCCGCCTGGTCGAACATCCGGTCCTGGATCACGAGTGGAATCTCGTTTCGTCCTGACGGCAGGCCGAGCGAGTCCTCGTACGAGTCGCGAACGAGGTAGAAGCCGGCCAGCCCGGCGTACACATTCAGCCGCGTGATCCCGAGCGCGTGGTCGTGGTACCAAAGCGTCGCGGCCTGCTGGCTGTTCGGGTACACGTACTCCGCGGACTCACCGGGAAGGCCGTCGAGCGTCTTGTCGATCGCGGTCTCGAGCACGTGGGTGGGTCGGGAGGCTGGTCACCCATCTCACCGTGGTTGGCACGCCGGTTCGCGCCTCGATCGTCGGCCCTGGGTAGCTCCCGTTGTAGCCCCAGACGACCGTTGGGGGAAGCTGGCTGTGCAGGCGCTGGGCGAACTGCGACATCGTGAGCGTGTAGACGCCCGTCGAGCCCGGCGCCTCGACAGCCGGGACCGGCAGCGGGTCGACGTACTTCGCGAGCGTGAGCGGGTTGAGCGGCTCCCGAGCCGCAGCGAGCACGTCCCGTGGAGCCGCCGTCGCGATCACGAGCGATGCTGCTGCAGCGGTTCAAGCCGTAGAAGCACGCGCCCAGGTGATCGCCGCCTCCTCTCCTTGTCTGCTCTTCGTGACACCAGCATCGGGACCCGACGTCCCAACACATCGGGGGCGGCACGGGTGGGTCTGCGGCCGACTACGCGGCCCGCGCTCGCGGCTCGCCCAAACCAGAAGCGAGCGACAACCGATCAGGGTAAAAGCTGGTTCGGGAGATACCCAGTCGGGCGGTACGCGCGTCCTGCGCTGCGTGGCCGTTCGGCGGGGGACGCGCGTGCGGGAGGTGCGGTAACGCGGCGGGGGCGAGCCTCGGAGCCCGCGGCGCGACACGGCGGCGGCGACGTCAGCGCACGACGAACACATCGCACCCGGCCTGCTCGACCACCTTCGCGCTGACCGACCCCAGCA
>JALZFG010000226.1 GCA_030861645.1 Actinomycetota bacterium | reverse complement strand
GCCGGCCCCTCCGTCCTGCTCGCGATCCCCGCCGGCACGGCGGGGATTCTCGGGCTGTTCGCGTTCTACCGCGGGATGGCGGTCGGCGCGATCAGCATCGTCGCGCCGATTGCTGGAATCGCCGCCGTCATCCCCGTCGTCGTCGGCATCGCGAGCGGCGACCGTCTCGGAGCGCTCCAGGCCGCGGGAATCGCGCTCGCGCTGGTCGGCGTCGGGCTTGCATCCCGCGACGAGGGCGCCGGCGGGAGGCGCGCGCGACTCGCGTCGGGAGCGGGGCTCGCGCTGCTCGCCGCCATCGGCTTCGGCTCCTACTTCCCGATCATGCACGCCGCCGCCCGAACCGACCTCTTCTGGGCGGTGCTCCTGTTCCGCACGACGGCGGCGAGCCTCGTCGCGACCGCTGCCGCGGTCGTCCGGCCGCGGGCCCGCTTCACGCCTCCCGACCTCGCCGCGGCGGCGGCGGTCGGGGTGCTCGACGTCACGGGCAACTTCTGCTTCGCCGCCGCCTCCGACCGCGGCCTCGTCAGCATCGTCTCCGTCCTCGCCTCGCTCTACCCGGTCGTCACGGTCGCGCTCGCCCGCATCGTCCTCCGCGAGCAGGTTGCGCCGCTCCAGCAAGTGGGCGCCGGGGCAGCGCTCGCCGGCGTCGTCCTGCTCTCAGCCGGCTGACCGCGGAGAGGCCGGAGCGGGCGCCCTCGATGCTCAGCGGGGAGGCGTAAACCGGATCTGGAGGACGTCGCCGTCCTCGACCACGTAGCTCTTGCCCTCGAGGCGCTGGAGCCCGCGCTTCGCCGCCTCGGCACGGGAGCCACAGGCGACGAGGTCGTGCCAGCGGATCACTTCACAGCGCACGAACCCGTGGGCGATATCGGTATGGATCGTTGCGGCAGCGGCCAGTGCGGTCGCGCCCTCACGCAACGTCCACGCGCGCGCCTCGTTCTCGTTCGCGGTGAAGAACGTGATCAGGGCGAGCGCGTCGCGCAGCCTGCGCACGACGTCCGCAAGCGCGGAGGGCGCGTCGCGGAACGCCGCCGCCTCCTCGTCGTCGAGCTCGGCGAGCTCCGCCTCCAGCTTGCAGTCGATCCCCATCGGGCCGTTCTCGACAGTGAGCAGCGGCTTCGACGTCAGGGGCTCGAGCTCCGGCGGCAGCTCGCCCGGGTACGTGCTGAGCGGCTGCTCGGACTCCAGGTGGGCGAGCACGCGCTCGAGCTCGGCGACCTCTTCGCGCAGCCCGCGCTCGCCCGACTTCGCCTGCCGGCGAACGGTCTCCAGCCGGCGCTCGACGTGATCGCGGTCGGCGACGAGGAGCTCGAGCCGAAGCGTCTCCAGGTCGCGTTCCGGGTCGGCGTCTGGAGAATAGGCATCGATGACGGCGAGGAGCGCGTCCGTTCGACGAAGGTCGCCCAGCATCGCGGTCTTCGTGCCGGCGGCGTCGATGACGCGGATCGAGGCCGGTGTCACTTTCGCGGAGCCGATGACCGCCGCGACCTGAGGAAGGCGCTCGTCCGCGATCGCGGCGACGCCGACGTTCGCCCTCTGCGTGTAGCCCCCGACCTCGGCGCCCGCGCGCGTGAGCGCGTTGAAGAGCGTCGTCTTGCCGCTCCGCGGCAAACCGACGATCCCGACCTCAAGCGCCACGCGCGTTCGCCCGCCGCGATTTCAGGAGCGCACGGGGGATCACGCCGGCAGGAAGCCGACGCGCGTCTCGCGCGCGAAGCGCTTGACGTAGACGACGCGCCGCAACGCGACCGTGTAGCGGCCGTCGTCGGCCTCGAGCCCGAAGGCGCTCTCCTCGCCGCCCGCGAGCGCCTGCTCGAGCTCCTCGGCGGCGCGCAGCGGGACGAGGACGGACAGCACCTGCCCGCCGTCGAACGCGACCTCGACCCGAACGCGCTCGTCAGCCACCGGCAACGAGCTCCGACAGAACGCCGTGCACGGCATCGGGATGGACGAACGCGACCTGCAGTCCAAACAACCCCGGCCTCGGCTCCGGGTCGATCAACTCCGCCCCCTCGCTCGCGAGTCCGACGAGCGCCGCCGGCAGGTCGGAGACTTCGTAGGCGACGTGGTGCATGCCCGGCCCGCGCTTCGCGAGGAAACGTCCCACCGGCGTGTCCGCACCAAGCGAGGCGAGCAGCTCGACGCGCCCTTCCCCGACGCGGACGACAGCCGCTTCGACGCCCTGCTCGGCCATCGTCTCGCGGTGCTCGAGCTTGGCCGAGAACAGCCGCTCGTACGTCATCAGCGCCTCGTCCAGGTCCTCCACCGCGACGCCGAGATGATGGATCCCGAGCGGCTCCACAGCGGCGATGCTAGCGCCGGAGGTCGCAGCGCCCCGCACGGCCCGCTCTAGACTACGGCCGTGCTGCCGATCCCGCCGTTCGTCGCGCCTGACCGCGTCGGCGAGATCTGGCCGGTGCGGTACGAGGAGCGCGCGCGACAAGCGGATGAATGGGCGCGCGAGCATGTGCTGCGCCCGGCGTACGAGGACGCCTTCCGGCTCTGCGTCGTGCTCGTCGACATCCAGAACACCTTCTGCCTGCCCGAGTTCGAGCTCTTCGTCGCGGGCCGCAGCGGCACGGGCGCGCTCGACGACAACCGGCGCCTGTGCCAGTTCATCTATCGGAACCTCGATTCGATCACCCGCATCGTCCCGACGATGGACACCCACCAGGCGATGCAGATCTTCCACGCCGCGTACCTGGTCGACGACGAGGGGCGGCACCCAGCCCCGTACACGCTCGTTTCCGCCGACGACATCGAACGCGGGCGCTGGCGTGTGAACGCGGCCGCCCTTGAGAGCGTCGCCGTCGATCCCGAGTACGGGCAGCAGCACCTCCTGCACTACACGCGCGCGCTCGAGCGCGGGGGGAAGTACGACCTCACGATCTGGCCGTACCACGCGATGCTCGGCGGGATCGGGCACGCTCTCGTCTCGGCCGTCGAGGAAGCCGTGTTCTTCCACGCAATCGCGCGCAACAGCCAGCCGGACTTCCAGGTCAAGGGCTCGAACCCGCTCACCGAGCACTACTCCGTGCTTGGGCCCGAGGTCACGGACGGTCCCGACGGCGAGCCGATCGCGGCGCGGAACGACGCGCTGATCGAGCGGCTGCTCGGGTACGACGCGGTCGTCTTCGCGGGGCAGGCGAAGAGCCACTGCGTCGCGTGGACGATCGAGGATCTGCTCGAGGCGCACAGCGCCCGCGAGCAGCGCCTGGCGGAGCACTTCTACCTGCTCGAGGACTGCACGTCGCCCGTCGTCGTGCCGGGCGTGGTCGACTACACGGAGGAGGCGAACGCTGCCGTCGAGCGCTGGGCCGAGGCCGGGATGCGCGTCGTCCGGTCGACGGAGCCGATCGACCGCTGGCCAGGTATCGAAGCGCGTCGCGCGGCGGCTACGCGCTAGCGCCCTCGAGGCGGAGGCACTCGACGAGAGCGGCCTCGGCGACCTCGAGCTGCTCCCGCGTCGGCTCCGCCGTCGCGATCCGGTGCTGGAGCT
>JALZFG010000219.1 GCA_030861645.1 Actinomycetota bacterium | reverse complement strand
CCAGGCTCTCGGCCAGGCTGAACAGCCTGGTCCGCGTGAGGAGCCGACGCACCGCCTCGGGCCCGCCCCTGAGGCGCACGCTCATCATGCCGCCGAAGTCGCGCATCTGCCGCCGCGCGAGCTCGTGCCCCGGGTGGCTCTCGACGCCGGGGTAGAGCACGCGCTCGACCTCGGGGTGCGCCTCGAGAAACGCGGCGATTCGCCGCGCGTTCTCGCAGTGCTGCCGCATCCGCACCGCGAGCGTCTTGATCCCCCGCAGGACGAGCCACGAGTCGAACGGGCCGGGGACGGCGCCGAGCGACTTCTGCAGGAAGGAGAGCCGCTCGGCGATCGTGGGGTCGTTCGTCGCCGCGAACCCGCCGACCAGGTCCGAGTGGCCTCCCAGGTACTTCGTCGTCGAGTGGACGACGACGTCGGCCCCGAGCTCGAGCGGCCGCTGGAGGTACGGGGTCGCGAAGGTGTTGTCGACGACGACGACCGCGCCGGCGGCGTGGGCGGCGTCCGCGGCGGCGCGAATGTCGATCACGTTGAGGAGCGGGTTCGTCGGCGACTCGAGCCAGACGAGGCGTGTGCGCCCGTCGAGGTGGGCCGCGAGGTCGTGGTTGATCTCGTCCGCGGAGAGGTACTCGAACGCGTACCCCTTCGGCGCGTAGACGCGCGAGAAGAGGCGGTAGACGCCGCCGTAGACGTCGTTCACGGAGACGACTCGCTCGCCGGGCGAGACGAGGTGCATGATCGTCGTTACGGCGCCCATGCCCGAGGCGAAGGCGATCCCGTGCTCTGCGCCCTCGAGCGACGCGAGGCAGATCTGGAGCGCCGTCCGCGTCGGGTTCGCGGTGCGGGAGTAGTCGTAACCCCTGTGCTCGCCGACACCCTCCTGCACGAACGTCGACGTCTGGTAGATGGGGACCGTTACCGCTCCGGTCGCCGGATCGGGCTCCTGACCCTCGTGGATCGCGCGCGTCTCGAAGTCCACGCTGCCGATTCTACGGCCGCCCCGGCAGGCTCCTCGGTGCTGAGCGGCCGGGCTCGCGGAGGTCGGAGCCGCGGATGGAGGGCACGCCGCGAGATCGGGGGCCCGCGCGCCGAGCCAGGACGCGAGCGCGAGCAGGCCTCTCTGAGCTCCTCCCCCCGGGCCGACGGCGGGCGTCCGCCTTCGCGTACGCGGCGTGGACGGGAGAACCTCGGTGCGGCGGCGGTCGTGGAGCGACACGAGCGCGCTCCGCGAAGACCCCGCCCGCGCTCGCGGCGGGCGACCCTCAACGGGGTCTGACCCCAACCCTCGACCACCCTCAACGGGGTCTGACCCCCCGCCCGCGCAACCCTCAAGCAACCCTCAGGGTCTGTCCCGCCGGGACAGTCGTCGAGCTCGCGCGAAGGGATCACGCGGGCCGGTCCAGCGTCGCGGGTGAACGCACGCCACCCGAAGAGCTTCGCGCGGGCCGGGAGCTGCGCGCGCACGGCTAGACGGCGGCCCTGCCCGCGCGTAAGCCGCGGCGACTCGGGGGGTTAGGCGAGCGCGAGGACGTCCGCAACGCGCTCCTGCCGCGCGTCGCGGTACGCACCACCGAGCGACAGCTCGAGCTTCCGCTCGAGCTCACCGCTGGCGGCAAGCTCCTCGACGATGTCGGCGCCTCCGATCAGGTCGCCCTTGACGAACACCTGCGGAATTGTCGGCCAGCCCGAGAGCTCTGACAGCTCCTGGCGAATGCGCGGGTCGGGGAGAATGTCGACCGCGGTCACGGGCGCCCCGGCGGCTCGCAGCGCCTCGAGCGCGCGCGCCGAGTTGCCGCACATGACGAAGTCCGGTCTGCCTTTCATGAACAGGGCGACATCCTCGCCGTCGATGACCTCCTGAATCCGCTCGCGCAGCTCGCTCATGCCGTTCCTTTCGTCGTGATTCGCAGTTCGTGAATCGTGCCGTCGGCCATCGGGTCGGCAAGCGCGTCGTAGACGAGGCGGTGCTGCTCGACGAGCGACAGACCGTCGAAGCGGGCGCTCCGCACGCTCACGTGAAAGTGGTCGCCGGTGCCGGTTCTGTCGACGACAGCCAGCTCCGCCGCGTCGGGAAACGCGCGCTCGAGGAGCGTCCTCACCGCCTCGGTGGCCACGGGAGCATCGTATCCGTACCCTTTCGACGTGCCCGAGCTCGGGCTGTTTCCGCTCGGCGTCGTGCTCCTACCCGGCGAGCTCCTTCCGCTCCACATCTTCGAGCCGCGCTACAAGGAGCTGATCGGCGAGTGCCTCGAGGAGGAGCGCGAATTCGGCCTGCTCCTCGCCGACGACCACGGACTGCGGTCGACCGGGACGCGGGCGGCCGTCGTCGAAGTGGGTGAGCGGTTCGAGGACGGACGCGTCAACATCCTCGTGCGCGGCGGCGAGCGTTTTCGCGTCCTCGAGCTGACCTCCGGGAGGTCATTCCAGACGGCGAAGGTCGAGCCCGTTCTCGACGACGCCGACGATCCGGATCCCGCCGAGGCCGAGCGTGTGCTCGAGCTCTACCATCGCGTCGCGGAGGTCGCGGGCGCGGAGGCCGACGAGCTCGACGTGGACGAGCAGCTCTCGTTTGCCGTCGGGGCGCGCGTCGACTTCGGCGTCGAGCTGAAGCAGCGCCTGCTCGAGTCGACATCCGAGACCGAGAGGCTCCGCCTCCTTGCGGGCCTGCTCGAGACCGCGGCCGCGGCGCTCGCGAGCGTCG
>JALZFG010000209.1 GCA_030861645.1 Actinomycetota bacterium | reverse complement strand
CCTGGAGCTGGATCCAGAGCAGCCCGGCGCCGGCCGGCGCCCGCGAGGGATCCAGCGTGAGCGGCTGTCCGACGACGATCGTCGCCTCCGCCGGGAGCAGCCCGCGCTCGGCCTCGTTCACCGCGCGGGAGACGCCGTCGAGGCCCGGCGTGACGTGCACGATCGCCGTCCTCGCGAGTCGCTCGTCGCCGTGCCAGCGCGGTGGCTCGGAGAGTGCGAGGTGGATCTGCATGTCGGCGCGGCCGTAGCGGAACCGCCTCCCCGCCTCGGCGAGGCGTGGAGGGACGTGCCCGTCGAGCAAGCGTCCGTACAGCTGCGTCGGGGTCACGTTCGCGATCACCGCGCGAGCGGCACTCGCGGTGTCGCCGTTGCTCAGGCGGACGCCGACGGCGCGCCCGCGTTCGACCACGATTCGCTCCACGTCCCGGCCGGTCTCGCACAGGCTGCCTTCGTCGCGGATCAGCGAGACGAGCACCTCGACGAGCCGGTCGCCGCCGCCGCGCGGGATCGGCATGCCGCCTTCCTGGATCGTGATCCCGATCACCTTCGCCATGAATCCCGACGCGGCCGCGTCCGGACCGAGGCCCGTGTGGAGCACCCACGGGGCGAGCAGCCCGTGCGCCCGCTCAGACCGGAACGTCTGTGTGAGCCAGTCGCGCGCCGACACGACCATCCCCCCGACGAGCTCGACGACGCCGCGCGCTCCGAGCCGGCGGTACGCGCTGAGTCCGAGCGCGAGCCCCGCGCGCGAGAAGAGCTCCGTCGAGAGGACGCCGAACGAGAGGTCGGCTTTGGGCAAGAAGTCCTCGACCTCCCGGCGCCAGGCGCCGCCGTCGCCGTCCGCGTGACCCTCGAGCTCGGCCTCGGTCGCATCCGTGCTCCTGAGCAGGAAGGCGCTCTCGCCGTCGGGGAAGCTCGTCGCGGTCGGCAGGTCGCTGTTGACGTACTCGAGGCCCCGCTGCGCGAGCTCGTCGGCGAGGATCGCGTGCGCCCCGCCGCCGACCCAGAGCGGGTGCCAGGCGCTGAAGACATCGTGCCGGTAGCCGGGCTGTGTGATCTCGGCCGTCTTGATCGCGCCGCCGAAGTGGTCATTCCGCTCGAGGATCGCGACCCGCCAACCGGCGCGGGCGAGGAGCGCGCCCGCGGCCAGCGAGTTGACCCCGCTGCCGACGATGACGGCGTCGTAGTCGGCCACGCCGGTCGCCATTCTCACACAGCGGTCCCCGCGCGCAGCCTCGCGCCTACGACGCCTTCACGCGGTCGATGAGCGCGAGGCCGCCGTTCTCGATCCGGACGAGCGCGACGTCGACGCTCGGATCGCGCCCGCCCCCGTCGGGATAGGCAATCGTGCCGGTCGCGCCGTAGGCCTCGAGACCCGGCATCGTCGCGGCGAGCACGCCCGGTTCTGTCGAGCCGGCTTCCACCATCGCCTCCTCGAGCACCCGGACGGCGTCGTACCCGAGGGCCGCGACGCTGCTCGAGGGCGGGTGCCCGGTCAGCGCCCGGTAGCGCTCGAAGAGCTCGTCGAGCTCCGAGCCGGGGTCGGGGAACCCGAACGTGAGGAACACCGACCCGGTGAGCGCGGCGCGGTGAGCGACAACGGCGCGACGGTCGTCCAGGCCATGGGTCGCGACCACGGGCGCGCGGATGCCGCGCCGGCGCAGGCGCGAGACCGCATTCGGGGCGAACGGGGCCGCGAGGGCGACGACGACGGCGTCGGCTCGCGACGCGGGAACGCGCTCGAGCCCTCGTTCCGCTGCGGCGGCGCGGACGGCGCGCGCGGCGCGGCCGTCTCCCACGATCGCGACGCGCTCGTGACCCTGCTGCCGTACGTAGTCGACGAGCACGCGCGCTTCCGCCGGGGGGGAGACCGAGACGGGCCAGACGTCGGGGAACCGTCGCCAGATCTGCGTGTTGCAGGGCTCGAGCGCAAGCACCGCCGCACCCTGGACGGCGGCCGCCGAGGCGGCCTGGAGGCGGGCATCGCAGGGGAGGACGAGGATGCGCGCCCCGCCGCCGACGAGACGACGCGCTTGGCCGACGAGCAGCCGCAGGCGAACCTTTCCGTCGACACCGCCC
>JALZFG010000025.1 GCA_030861645.1 Actinomycetota bacterium | reverse complement strand
GAGCATGCACCCGGTCACCGCCGTGGCCATGCAGCCGGTGCCCGTCACCGTGC
The DNA here is from genome assembly GCA_030861645.1 of Actinomycetota bacterium. Lineage (GTDB taxonomy): Bacteria > Actinomycetota > Thermoleophilia > Gaiellales > Gaiellaceae > JALZFG01. The sequence continues at coordinate 4,287 of JALZFG010000025.1, read as the reverse complement.
CCAGGAGCTCGTGCCCGTTCGCGACCGCGAGCACCCGCTCGCCGTCCGAGACGTGGTCGACGGCGCCCGTGACGGCGGCCACGGTCCCGAGCGTGCGCGCGGCTGCGCGCGCCAGGTCGGCCGCGTCGTCGGGGCCGCCGATCGACTCCACCCCGCGGACCTCGGCCTCGACACCCACGAGGGTTGCGACCTCCCCGGCGTTCCCGCGCACGACCGCGACGTCGACCTCTTCGAGGAGCCGCTTCGCCGTGTCCGTCCGAAACCGGGTGGCCCCGGCGCCGACCGGATCGAGTACGACAGGGATGCCGCAGCGGCCCGCCTCCTTTCCGGCGGCGAGCATCGCCTCGACCCAGGGCGTCGAGAGCGTGCCGATGTTGATCACGAGGGCGCGCGCGAGCCGCACCATCTCCTCGACCTCCTCGCGCGCGTGCGCCATCACCGGCAGCGCGCCGAGGGCGAGCGTCGCATTCGCGGTCTCGTTCATGACGACGTAGTTCGTGATCTGGTGGACGAGCGGCTTCTCCTCGCGGAGACGGCGCAGGGTCGAGCCGGCCGCGATGCTCGTCTGCACGCTCATGCCGCGCGCCGCACCTTGAGGACGTCGACGGGACCCTCGCCCGCGCCGATCTCCTCGAGACCGTGGCGAACAGCATCCGAGGCGGCAAGGGCGGCTGCTCGGGCAGCCTCGGGGAGCGATGCGCCGCGGGCGAGGTGGGCGGCAAGGGTCGCCGAGTGCGTGCAGCCCGCCCCGTGCGTCGTCCGCCGGTCGACCCGCTCGACGGCGATCTCGACGTGCTTGTCGCCGTCGAAGAGGTGATCGATCGCGTCGCCGCCGTGTCCACCGGTGACGATGACGGCGGGCGCGCCGAGCTCGTGGATGCGCTCGGCCAGCTCGCGTCGCGTTCCCGGTGCGCCGGCGAGCACCTCCGCCTCGGGCAGGTTCGGCGTCACGACCGTCGCGAGCGGGAACAGCCGCTCGAGGTAGGTCTCGAGGGCATCGTCCCGCAGGAGCTTCGCACCCGAGCTCGCGACCATGACGGGATCGACCACGAGCGGCACGCGATGCTCGGCGAGAAAGCCCGCAACCGTCTCGATCAGCTCGGCCGAGAAGAGCATCCCCGTCTTCGCCGCATCCACACCGATGTCGTCGAACACCGCCGCGAGCTGGGCGACGACGAAGTCGGGCGGCAGCTCGTGGATTCGGGTGACGGCGGCGGTGTTCTGCGCCGTCAGCGCGACGAGCGCGCTCATCCCGTAGCAGCCGGAGGCGGCGAACGCCTTGAGATCGGCCTGAATGCCCGCGCCGCCGCCAGAGTCCGACGTCGCGATGGTGAGACAGCGCGGTACGCCGCGGGGGACATCGTGGAAGGCGGGTCGCAGCTGCTGCACAACGGGCTCCCTTCGCCGGCATTACCCGGATCAGGTTCGACGGGTCTGTTCTCAGCCACGCCGGTTGCGCGGCACCCCGGTGAGGACAGTGTAACCGGCGCGACGAGCTCGGTCGCGCGTCCGGCGCTCGGCCTCCCTCGACTTCCCCCCGGGGCCTTCGGCCCTCGCCCCCGTTTCTGACACTAGCGGAGAACGACGCACGTGTGGTCGCCGAATTCGTGTCGACTTTCGCGCTCATCCGCGCTCTGCGCCGGGCCACGGCTCGCGCGATCGGCGCCGCCCGGGACGGCAGTACCATCGAAGCGTGCTGGCGACCGCGCGCTACGACGGGCTCGCCGAGTGGTACGACGAGCACCTCGGCCCGTTCAGCGCCGCGGTCGACGACGTCCTCCGCGCGCTGCTCGCAGATGACGAGGGGCGCTGCCTCGATCTCGGTTGCGGCACCGGCGTCCACCTCCCGTTGCTGCGCGAGCTCGGCTGGCACGTCACCGGTGTCGACATCAGCGCCGACATGCTCGGCCGCGCCCGCGGGCGCGCAGCTCCCGAGTGCGACCTCGTGCGAGCCGACCTCGCGGCGCTGCCGTTCCCCGACGCGCTCTTCGACGCCGCGGTCTCCATCCTCGTCCACACGGACGTCGACGACTACGCCGCCGTGCTCAACGAGGCCACCCGCGTCCTCCGTCCCGGCGGCCGCTTCGTCCACGTGGGTCTCCACCCCTGCTTCGTCGGACCGTTCTCGCGCTGCCGCGGAGCGGAGGAGCCGCCCGTGCTCTTCCGCGGCTACCGCGACGCGTCGTGGACGGACGACGGGCCCGGCTTCGGCGAGGGTCTCAGGCGGATGGTCGGATCGCGCCACCTCCCGCTCGCCGACCTGTTGAACGCGATGACGACGGCAGGCTTTCGCCTCGAACGGTTCGACGAGCCCGAGGGCTACGAGTTCCCGCGCGTCCTCGCGGTCGCCGCGATCCGAACGTGAGCGTCGCGTCGAGCCTCTGGGAGGAGCTGCTCGCAGGCGAGGAGCTCGCCTACCTCGGAACGGAGCCGAAACGCGAGGCGCGGCTCGAGCCGCTCCCCGAGGCGCTCGACGACCGCGTCGGCGACGCGCTTGCGCGGCTCGGGGTCGAGTCGCTCTATAGCCACCAGGCCGGCGTCTGGGAGGCGACGCGGCGACGCGAGCACGTCGTCGTGGCGACGGGAACGGCGAGCGGAAAGACGCTCGCGTTCAACCTGCCGGTCCTCGACGCGCTCGCGCGCGATCCGAAGACCCGGGCGCTCTACCTCTACCCGACGAAGGCGCTCGCGCAGGACCAGCTGCGAGCGCTCACGACGCTCGGCGTCAAGGGCGTCCGCGCCGCGATCTACGACGGCGACACGCCCTCGGACCGGCGGTGGCAGATCCGGAAGTGGGCGAACCTGATCCTGACGAACCCGGACATGCTCCACGTCGGCGTCCTCCCGCATCACGACCGCTGGGGCGACGTGCTCGCAAACCTCCGCTACGTCGTCGTCGACGAGGCGCACGTCTACCGCGGCGTCTTCGGCTCCCACGTTGGGAACGTGCTCAGGAGGTTGCGTCGCCTCGCCTCCGTCTACGGCGCCGACCCGCTGTTCCTGCTCGCCTCGGCCACGATCGCCAACCCGGGCGAGCTGGCCGACGCGCTCGTGGGAGTGCGGGCGCGCGTCGTGGACGACGACGGCGCCCCGCGCCCCGAGCGAACGATCGGCCTGTGGAACCCCCCGCTGACGGACGAGGAGCTCGGGCTGCGGGCGAGCGCGCTCGGCGAGGCGTCGCGGCTGATGGCCGGGCTCGTCGCTCGCGGTCTGCGGACGATCTGCTTCACGAAGAGCCGAAGGGCGGCGGAGCTCGTCCATCGATTCACGGTCGAGCGACTGCGCGACGCGGCGCTCGCACGCCGCCTCGCCCCCTATCGGGCTGGCTACACGCCCGCGCAGCGCCGCGACCTCGAGCGCCGGCTCGTCGAGGGCGACCTGCTCGGGGTCAGCGCCACGGACGCGCTCGAGCTCGGGATCGACATCGGGCTGCTCGACTGCGCCATCTCGGTCGCGTTCCCGGGGACGGTCGCAAGCCTGCGCCAGCAGTGGGGGCGAGCCGGCCGCCGCGGGCACGGCCTCGCCGTCCTCGTCGCGAGCGAGGACGCGCTCGACCAGTACTTCATGCGCGAGCCGGAGGCGCTGCTCGGCCGACGCGTCGAGGCGGCGATGCTCGACCACGCGAACACGCGCGTCCTCGACGGCCACGTCCGCGCTGCCGCCTTCGAGGCTCCCGTCGACGATCGCGACCGCGCGACGCTCGGCGACGAGGCGGTCGAGCGAGCTCCGGAACTCCCGGAGCTGAAGCGGACGCCGGCGGGGTACGTCTGGAACGGCCGGGACTACCCCGCGGCCCGCGTCCCGCTCCGGTCGGCGAGTCCGGACGCGGTGACCGTTATCGAGGCGGTAACCGGGACGGTGCTCGGACTCGTCGAGCGCGCGCGGTCGTTCTCGACGGTGCACGAAGGCGCCGTCTACCTGCACCTCGGCGAGCCCTACCTCGTCCGTGAGCTCGACCTCGACGCGCGCCGGGCGCTCGTCGAGCCGTTCGCCGGCGACTACTACACGCAAGCGAAGAACGAGACGACGACAGCGATCGAGGAGGCGTACCGGGTCGAGCGCCGAGCCGGCGTCGAGCTGTCGTTCGGCGCGGTGTCCGTCACCGAGCAGGTCGTCGCGTACCAGAAGCGAGCGATCCGCGACGGGACCACGCTCGACCTCGTCCCGCTGCTCATGCCGGAGGCCACGTTCGAGACAGAAGCGGTCTGGTTCGTTCCCGACCCCGAGCTGCTCGAGGGGCTCGAGCGAATGCCAACGTTGGTCGCGACGCTCCACGCGGCCGAGCAC
>JALZFG010000182.1 GCA_030861645.1 Actinomycetota bacterium | reverse complement strand
GTGCGCGCGCTCGGCTACGGGGCGTGAGGGATCAGACCCCTTTTAGCAGGGTTGGTCGAGGTTCGCGCGGTTGCCTCCTGAAGGTCGCGGTGCGGCTCCGCTAGCCTCCCCGATTCCATGTCCGTGGCGGCCCGCTTGCTGCTGGCCCTCGCCGTCGGCCTTCCGCTGACCGTCGCCGCGGCGGGGTGCGGAAACTCCTCCGAGGAAGCGAGGAAGACCACGACCGCGACCACCGCGCCGGCGGAGACCGGGACGAGGGCGGGGGCCGCACCGGGGGCGAAGACGAGCGGGGAGAAGAAGGCGGAGGGGAAGCAGGCCAGCGCCGCGAGCGGCGAAACGGCCAAGAAGGCGAAGGCGCGGCCGCAGGGCGTGTCCGCCTCGCGAGCGAGGCGGAGAATCGTCCGACCTGTCGATCGCGTCCTCTTTCGCATCCCTCGGAACGAGGTCGTCTGCGGTCGCAAGCGCTCGGCTCTCGTCTGCTGGCGGCCCGTGAGTGGTTTCACGGTTCGTCTGGGCCGTGGCGATTCGCCCCCGACGCAGGGGTTCATCGCCGCGAACCGAGGCCTGCCGCCCGCGGTTCGCTCGGTTCCCGTGCTTCGCCGGGGACGGCCCCTGAGGAGCGGCGCCTTCGCCTGCGTGTTGCGAGCGACGAACACCGTGCGATGCAGGAACGGCGCCCGGCACGGCTTCGAGCTCGGGAAGCTGGTCAGCTTTCGCTACTGACCGCGGGGACCTGCGCCCCAGACGCCCCGCTACCCCTTGACGACGCCGAGAGGTGTGAGGCGCGCGACGCGCCGGGCGAGCCCGGCCCGCTCGACGACCTCGACGACGCGGTCGACGTCCTTGTACGCGAACGGCGCCTCCTCGGCGAGGCCCGCGTTCGACGGGGAGCGGACGACGATCCCCCGCGCCTCGAGCTCGCGCCGGAGCTCGCCTCCTCGAATCTGCTTCTTCGCGCCGGCGCGGCTGAGCACGCGTCCGGCGCCGTGGCACGTCGTCCCGAACGAGCGCTCGAGCGACGGGTGCTCGCCGACGAGGACGTAGCTCGCCGTTCCCATGCTGCCCGGGATGAAGACCGGCTGCCCCTGATCTCGGTAGTCGGCGGGAATCTCGTGGGAGCCGGAGGGGAAGGCCCGAGTGGCGCCCTTGCGGTGCACGAGCAGGTCGCGCCCGTCGTAGCGCTCCGCCTTCGCGACGTTGTGCGCGACGTCGTACACCTGCGTCGTCTTCTCGCCGACGTCCGCGCCGAGCACGCGCGCGACCGCGCGCCGAACGCGATTCGCGATCTCCTGCCGGTTCGCCCACGCGAAGTTCGCCGCCGCCGCCATCGCGCCGAGGTAGGCGCGTCCCTCCGGTGACGAGGCGGGCGCGCACGAGAGCTGCCGGTCCGGAAGGGAGATGCCGTAGCGCCCGAGCACGCTGTCCATCCGCTTCACGTAGTCGGAGCAGACCTGGTGGCCCAGCCCGCGCGAGCCGGAGTGAATCAGCACCGTGATCTGACCCTCGGCGAGGCCGAACGAACGCGCCGTCGCGGGATCGAAGACGCGCTCGACGCGCTCCACCTCGACGAAGTGGTTGCCCGAGCCCATCGTCCCGAGCTGGCCGGAGCCCCGCTGCTTCGCCCGCTCCGAGACGGCGCCAGGGTCGGCTCCGGGAAGGCGCCCGCTCGACTCCGTGTGCTCGACGTCCTCCCGCCGCTCCGCGACGACAGACGACCCCTCGCGCAGGACGCGGTCGAGCTCGGCCCCGCGGCGCGCGCGGCCGCCTTCCTTGCCGGCTCCCGCGGGGACGGCGCGCGAGATCTCGTGCACGAGCGGCTCGCGCCGACCCCCGAGCTCGGCGTCCGTCAGGGGGAGCGAGAGCAGCCGCACGCCGCAGTTGATGTCGTACCCGACGCCGCCTGGGGAGACGACGCCGTCGGGCAACTCCATCGCGGCCAGGCCCCCGACGGGGAACCCGTACCCCTGGTGGATGTCCGGCATGGCGATCGCCGCCCCGACGATGCCCGGGAGCGTGGCGACGTTCTCGAGCTGGTCGAGCGAGCGGTCGGTCGCGATCGCCTCGAGGATCTCCGCGTCGGCGAAGATCCGCGCCGGCACACGCATGTCCGGGCGCACGCTCGCCGGGATCTCGTAGAGCGTCTCGTCGACCCTGCGCAGCCGGCCGACGCTCGCCTCAGACATCGAGCACGAGTCTAGCTCGCACTCCCCGCTCGTCCCGTGCGAACTCCAGCCCGTGGTAGGTGACCGCCTTGACGAGCGGGGCCGGGAGATCGATGCGGCCCTCGACGCGCGCGCGGAGAGCGTCGTCGTCGAGCTCGAACGACGCGACTCGCTCGGGCACGAACCCCTCCGTCTCGGCGAGGAAGACCAGCTCGTCGACCCAGGCGGCCAGCAGGGCGGCGCGGTCAGGCGCTGAGAGGACGAGCTCGCGCTGCGCTCGTGCCCCTCCCGGGTCGCGCGCGACGAGCTCGGCGTACGCGGCCGCCGCCTCGGCGAACGCCTCCTCCTCGCTCGTCGCCTCGATCGCCAACTCGACCTCGGCCGTATGCTCGATCCACTCGTAAGGCATCAGCGCTGGACGACGACGTCCGCGCCGGAGCCGAAGACGAGCGCGCCGAGCGCGTCGCCGCGCTCCACGCCGCGCAGCGACGGATGGTCGAGATCGATCTGAATCTCCGGCCACTCCTCGAGGCCGAGAGCGGCGGCGCCCTCGTCCGCGCCGAAGCAGAGCAGCGTCCCGACCGGGAAGACGTTGCGGTGGCCGCCCGCGCGGCGGGCAATCCCCTCGAGCTCGCGCAGCTCCTCGAGCGGGTCGATGCGGACGTTCGAGTCGGAGCCGATGCAGATGCCGATGCCGCGCTCGCGCAGGGCAGCTGCGGGCGCGAAGCCGTCGCCGAGGTTCGCCTCCGTCGTCGGGCAGACACAGACGCGCGCGCCCGCCTCGGCGATCAGCTCGAGCTCACGCTCGCCGGCGTTCGTCGCGTGGACGACGGTCGTGCGTGGACCGAGGCACCCCGTCTCCGCCAGGAGCTCGACGGGGCGGACGCCGTACTCGCGCAGACACTCCTCGATCTCGCGCGGCTGCTCGTCGGCGTGGACGTGGAGCACGAGCCCCTCGCGCTCGGCGTAGCGGCTGAGCTCCTCGAGCCACTCGCGCGGACACGCGCGGACGGAATGGGGGGCGAGGCCGACGAGGAAACCCTCCCCGCGCAGCTCCTCCAGCCCGCGCAGGTACTCGCCGACAGAGCCCGTCCGGAAACGCGCGAGGCCGCCGCGCGCATACGCCGCGAGCAGGAGGACGATCGAGATCCCGGCCTCGGCGCCGGCGACGAGCGCGGCCCGCGCCTCGGCGAGGCCGAGGTAGTGGAACTCGCCGACGGCGGTGTACCCCGCGGCGACCATCTCGCGGTAGGTCTCCCGGTAGCGCTCGCGCACGAGCTCAGGCGTCTGCCGCTCCGCCAGGGCGAGCATCGCCTCGCGCCACGCCCAGAAGTCGTCTCCCTCGGCGCTTCCGCGCAACGCGCGCTGGAAGGTGTGCGAGTGTGCGTTCACGAATCCGGGCAGGGAGAGACGCTCGGCCACGGACGCAATTCTCGCTCCGCTCGGCGGCACCTTGGCGGCGACACGGACGTTCTGCCCGCCGGGCGGCCGCGGCGCGGCGCCCAGCCGCGTCTATCCTTCCCCTTGGCAATGGCTGCCCGCGCCGTCCCGGCCCCGCTCGCGCAGCTGCCGAACGTCCTCACGGTTGCGCGCCTCGCGCTGATCCCGGTCTTCGTCGTCCTGCTCGCGACGGCTGACGGTGGTCATAGCTGGGCGGCGGGCGTCGTCTTCGGAGTCGCCGGCGTTACCGACCAGGTCGACGGGTGGCTCGCTCGGCGCTGGCACGCGGAATCCGAGTTCGGCAAGTACGCCGACCCGCTCGCCGATCGGCTGATGATCGACGCGGCGGTGATCCTGCTCTGGCTCGCGGACCGCCTGCCGTGGCCCGCGCTCGCCGTCATCCTCGCGCGCGACTCACTCCTCGTCGGCGGAACGCGCTTTGCGATCGCCCACGGCTACGACTTCTCGGTGAACCTCCTCGGCAAGGTGGCGACGTGGCTGCTGTACGCCTCGGTCGCCTTCGTCATCGTCACGCGCGAGGGGACGGACTGGCCGCTCGCGCTCTTCTGGAGCGGCCTGGCGCTCGCGGTGGTGGCGGGCGTCGCATACGGTTTCTCGGCGTGGAGGGTCGTCCGGCGATGAAGGCGGTCGTGATGGCGGGCGGCGAGGGCACGCGGCTGCGCCCGCTGACCTCGAACCAGCCGAAGCCGATGGTCCCGATCGTCGGCAAGCCCTGCATGGAGCACATCCTCGAGCTCCTGCAGGGGCACGGGTTCGAGGACGTGACCGTCACCGTTGCCTTCCTGCCGCAGGCGATTCGCAGCTACTTCGGCAACGGCGAGGCGCTCGGTCTTCGGCTCGAGTATTCGGTGGAGGAGCTCCCGCTCGGGACGGCGGGCTCGGTCAGGCGCGCCGTCCGCGGGTTGGACGAGCCGTTTCTCGTCATCTCGGGCGACGCGCTCTGCGACGTCGATCTCACGCGGCTCGTCGAGGCGCACCGCGAGAAGCGAGCGGCGGTGACGATCGGGCTGAAGGCGGTCGAGAATCCGCTCGAGTTCGGCATCGTCGTGACGGACGAGGACGGGAGGATCGAGCGCTTCCTCGAGAAGCCCTCCTGGGGCCAGGTCTTCTCGGACACGATCAACACGGGGATCTACGTCGTCGAGCCCGAGGTGATGCGCCACGTGCCGGCGAACGAGCCGTACGACTTCTCGAAGCAGCTGTTCCCGCTCCTGCTCGAGATGGGCCGGCCGCTCTACGGGCACGTGTTCGAGGGCTACTGGCAGGACATCGGCGACCTCGACCAGTACCGCCAGGCGAACTTCGACGCTCTCGACGAGCTCGTCCGGCTCTCGATCCCCGGGATTCGGCTGCGCGGCAACGTCTGGATCGGCGACGGGGTCGACATCGACGACCTCGACGACATCGAAGGCCCGGCCTTCGTCGGAAACTACTGCCGCGTCGCGCCCGAGGCCGCGGTGGGCGCGTACTCGGTTCTCGGCGCCAGCGTCACGCTGCGCGATCGCGCGCGAACGCGGCGGGCGGTGATCGACTCGTCGACGCACATCGGGCGAAGCGCGGTGATCGAGGGGGCGACGATCGGGCGCCGCTGCAACATCGGCTCGCACGTCCAGATCCACGAGGGCGCCGCGATCGGCGACGAGGTGACGATCGGCGGGCAGAGCGTCGTGCTCCCCGGCATCCGGGTCTACCCGTACAAGGAGATCGAGTCCGGCGCGCACGTGCACGAGAACCTGATCTGGGAGACGCGCGTGTCACCGCGGCTCTTCGAGCGCGACATGGTGTCGGGACGGGTCGACGCGGACCTCACCGTCGAGGCGGCTCTTCGCCTCGCCGGCGCATTCGGCACGACGCTCGAGCCGGGAGCGCGTGTCGTTGCAAGCCGGGAGGC
>JALZFG010000021.1 GCA_030861645.1 Actinomycetota bacterium | reverse complement strand
CTCGCGAAGCTCGGGGACGAGGCCGCGATCGCGAGCCACTTCGTCGCGGTCTCGACGAACGCCAGCGAGGTCGAGGAATTCGGCATCGACACCGAGAACATGTTCGAGTTCTGGGACTGGGTCGGCGGACGCTACTCGCTGGACTCGGCGATCGGCCTCTCGACGATGATCGCCATCGGGCCCGAGAACTTCCGGCGGATGCTCCGCGGATTCCGCGAGCTCGACGTCCACTTCCGGACAACGCCCTTCGAGCGGAACCTGCCCGTCCTGCTCGGGCTGCTGACCGTTTGGTACACGGACTTCTTCGGCGCGCAGACGGTGGCCGTGCTCCCGTACGACCAGTACCTGAAGCGCTTCCCCGCGTACCTCCAGCAGCTGACGATGGAGTCGAACGGAAAGTCCGTCACGCTGGACGGTCGGCGAGTCGACTACGAGACGGGCCCGATCTTCTGGGGCGAGCCGGGGACGAACGGCCAGCACAGCTTCTACCAGCTGATCCACCAGGGAACGAAGCTCATCCCGTGCGACTTCATCGGCTTTTGCCAGACGCTGAACCCACTCGGAAACCACCACGACCTGCTGATCGCGAACGTCTTCGCCCAGACGGAGGCGCTCGCGTTCGGGAAGACGCGGGAGCAGGTCGAGGCTGAGGGGACGCCCGACTGGCTCGTCCCGCACCGGGTATTCGAAGGCAATCGTCCCACGAACACGCTGCTCGCTGAGCGGCTGACCCCGGAGACGCTCGGCAAGCTCGTCGCGCTGTACGAGCACGCGGTCTTCACCGCCGGGACGATTTGGAACATCAACTCGTTCGACCAGTGGGGCGTCGAGCTCGGGAAGGTCCTCGCGACGCGGATCGCCCGCGAGCTCGAGTCGGAAACGGAGCCGGAGCTCGAGCACGACTCGTCGACGAACGCGCTGATCCAGCGCTACCGCTCGCTGCGCTGAATCACTCCGAGGGCGCCGCGGCCCGCTACGCGCGGCGCCGTCGAAGCGGGGACACTACGAGGAAGCCGTCACCTCGCCCGCTGTAACCTCGGGATCTCCCTGGATCAGATGCGAGACGGTGGCGCCGACCCACTGCGCCGCGCGACTCGTCGACTCCTCCACCCCCGCGCTCGTCTCGCAGAGCGTTATGGAGGCGACGCTGCCGTCGCCGCCGTCGATGACGTAGTAGGCGACGAACCCAGGAACCCCACGGACCGTCGGCACGAACTCGTCTTGGACGCGCCGCGAGAGCTCCTGGATGTCCGTCGTCCGGTACTTACGAATCACTCCGTACATCTTCCGACCTCCTGTCTCGCACGACTCCTTCCTGCTTCAGGGCGACTCTACGCCTGTCGGGCCACGCCCCGTCGACGGGAGTGAGGTCGTGTGGAGAGACCATCGCGTCGCGCTCGTATCGACGAGCGCTCTTCGTCGGCATTCCGCCCAGCACATCCCCCACAGCGAAGGCTCGTGCGCGAACGCGAGATAATCCGAAGGTCGCCAAACCGGGAGGAACGAGATGCAGCTGGGAATGATCGGGCTCGGGCGGATGGGCGCGAACATCGTCCGCCGCCTGATGCGCGACGGCCACGAGTGTGTCGTGTACGACGTGAGCCCGGACGCCGTGAGGCAGCTGGAAGACGAGGGCGCGACGGGCGCCACCTCCGTCGAGGAGCTCGTTGCCAAGCTCGACCAGCCGCGAGCGATTTGGATCATGGTGCCGGCAGGTGTCGTCGCCCATGTCCTCGAGCACCTCGTCCCGCGGCTCGACGAGGGGGACATCGTCATCGATGGGGGAAACACGTACTACCGCGACGACATTGAGCGTGCGAAGATCCTCAGGCAGCAGGGAATCCAGCTCGTCGATGTCGGCACGAGCGGTGGAGTCTTCGGTCTCGAACGCGGCTACTGCCTGATGATCGGCGGCGAGCAGAGCGTCGTCGAGCACCTCGATCCGATCTTCAAGACGATCGCGCCGGGCGTGGAGGCCGCACCCCGCACGCCGGAGAAGCACGGTGAGCCATCGCCCGCCGAGCAGGGCTACCTCCACTGCGGACCGAACGGCGCCGGGCACTTCGTGAAGATGGTCCACAACGGGATCGAGTACGGCGTCATGGCAGCGTACGCCGAGGGGCTGAACCTCCTCCGACACGCGAACGCCGGCAAGGACGGCCATGAAGTCGACGCCGAGACGGCCCCGCTCCGGAACCCGGAGGCGTACCAGTACGACATCGACGTTGCCGCGGTGGCCGAGGTTTGGCGCCGCGGAAGCGTGGTCGCATCGTGGCTGCTCGACCTCACGGCCTCCGCCCTGGCGAAGGACCCGAGCCTCGCCGGCTTCAGCGGCCGCGTCTCCGACTCGGGCGAGGGCCGCTGGACGGTGCTCGCGGCCGTGGACACGGGGGTTCCGGCCCCCGTCCTCACGACCGCGCTCTACGAGCGCTTCGAGTCACGCGGTGAGGGTGACTACGCCGACAAGCTGCTCTCCGCGATGCGCAAGGAGTTCGGCGGCCACGTCGAGAGGCCGGCAGGCGGGTAGAGGTCGCATCTTCGTGGCGCGCCCGCACGCGCCGGTCGCGTTGCCCAAGAGCGACACGACCCGCTGAGGCGGCAGCGCGACAAGCCGCGTTGATCCCCCGGTCAGAACCGTTCGGCGGCGGCCGTCGGCCCGTCGACGAAGACCGCCGAGATCACCCCAACTCGAAAACCCGCCTCACCGGTCGGTAGGCACGGCGACCGGGGTGAGCGCCGCCCCAATCCAATCGCCGATACGAACGACAAAGGGCGAGAGCGGAAGTTCCGCTTCGCCCTTTATCGGAGGGAGGGGAGGGCGTCCTGGCCGCGGCCGCAGAGCGTAGGCGACCAGGACGCGGGAGGGCGGCTAGCTTCGGGGAGGGGCCGTTGTAGGCTGCCGCCCAAGCTTCACGGTGAGGCTCCGCTTCTTGCCGTTGCGATAGAGCTCCAAGTCGATCTCGTCACCGGGCTTCTTCGCGGCGATCACGTCGCTGAGGTCGTCGAAAGAGTTCACGTTCTTGCCATCCACCTTTGTGATGATATCTCCCCCAAGGCGATACGTCTGTCCGGCGATGACGACGGTCGTCGTCCCGCCGCGGATGCCGGCGTCGTCCGCGGCGCTCCCGTCAGTCACCCGCTGGACGAGGAGGCCGTGGTCGACCGGCAGGCGAATCAGCTTCGACAACTGCTTGCCGATCGGGAGGACGCTGACCCCGAGGAAGGCGCGCTCGACCTTGCCCTTGGCGATCAGCTCGCGCGCGATCTGCTTCGCCGTGTTGATCGGCACAGCGAAGCCGATACCGACGTTCCCCCGGTCGAACTGGTTACCGGTCAGGATCGCGGTATTGACCCCGATCACCTGGCCGCGGTCGTTCAGGAGCGGCCCGCCTGAGTTGCCGCTGTTGATCGGCGCGTCCGTCTGGATCACGTGGTCGATCGAGCGCCCCGCCGGGCTCCCGATCTGGCGCTGGAGCGCGCTCACGATCCCCGCCGTGACCGACCGCTGGAGCCCGAACGGGTTGCCGATCGCGACGACGGGGTCGCCGACGCGGGCGGCGTCGGAGTTGCCGAGCGGGAGCGGGTCGAGCGCCTGCGGATCCATGTCGACCTTGAGGACGGCGACGTCCGTGGAAGGGTCGACTCCGACGATCTCGGCCTTGACGTTGTCGCGGTTCGAGAAGCTGACCCTGACGGAGCGCGCGTTCTGAACGACGTGGTAGTTCGTCAGGATGTGTCCTTGCTTGTCGATCACGAACCCTGAGCCGAGCGCGCGCCGAAGCTGAGGCTGGGGCTCGGCGAAGGGGAAGAACGGGTCGACTGCGCCGGGGACGACGGATTCCGACGTGATCTGCACGACGCCGCCCGAGGTGCGCCTGTAAATCGCGTTGATCCAGGTCCGACCGTTGGGCCTGGGAACGACCGCGGTGCTCGCAGCGGGCGTCGCCTGGACGACGGGCGTCTCGTTCGAATCGAAGCCGCCGAGGAGCCACGCGCCACCGAGCGCGATGGCTCCTCCGGCGACCGCAACGGGAAGGAGTACTACAGCACGTGAGAGGAGGCTCGCCCTGTTCACGTGTCCCCGTTATAGCCCGGCGCCGTTTAAGACCGCGTTGTCCGCGATTAACGGTCGGTTAAGCGTCGAGCGAAGGTTTACCGAGCGACGCGCTCGGTATCCAGCGCTCATGGTCGAACTCGGCTACACGCTCTCGAGCGAGGAGCATCGGCCCGACGAGCTCGTGGGAGCCGCGCGCGCGGCCGAGGAGGCGGGCTTCAGCTACGCGGTCATCTCCGACCACTTCCACCCGTGGATCGACCGCCAGGGAGAGAGCCCGTTCGTCTGGGCGGTCATCGGCGCAATCGCGCAGGCGACCGAGCAGCTAACCGTGGGGACCGGGGTCACGTGTCCGACGATTCGCGTCCACCCGGCGATCGTGGCGCACGCGACCGCGACGTGTGCGGCGATGCTGCCCGGGCGCTTCTTCCTGGGTGTCGGCACCGGCGAGAACCTGAACGAGCACATCCACGGTGCCCGCTGGCCGGCGCCGGACGAGCGTCTCGACATGCTCGAGGAGGCGATCGACGTGATCCGGACGCTGTGGTCGGGCGACATGATCACTCACCGGGGTCGCTTCTACACCGTCGAGCAGGCGCGGATCTACACGGTGCCCGAGGAGCCCCCGCCGATCATGGTCGCGGCGGCGAAGCCGATCGCCGCGCAGGTTGCCGCCCGCCGTGGCGACGGGCTGATCGCCGTTTCACCCGACGCCGAGCTCGTGCAGCAGTTCGAGGGGGCGGGCGGAGAGGGAAAGCCCCGCTACGGACAAGTTCATGTCTGCTGGGCCGAGTCCGAGGAGGAGGCGCGGAAGACCGCCTACGCGATCTGGCCGAATATCGCCGTCCAGGGCGAGCTCTCACAGGAGCTCCGCGTTCCGCAGCACTACGAGCAGGCGGCCCAGATGGTCACGGAGGACGACGTCGCGCAGATGGTCCCGTGCGGCCCCGATCCGGAGGCGCACCTCGAGACGATTCGCACCTTCGCCGAGGCGGGCTTCGACCACGTCTACGTGCACCAGATCGGGCCCGACCAGGAAGGCTTCTTCCGCTTCTACCGCAGCGAGATCATGCCGCGGCTCGAGCGCGAGCTCGGCGCTCGTCCGACACCCGCTTCCCCCGCTTAACCGCGCGCGACCGGCGAGACCTGGAGCGCCCCGCGCGGTCCCCAACGGAGCGCGGGGTCGCACGAGCCCCGGTATCGTCGGCCGGCCGCGAAGCAGCTCGCGGCGGGCGAGAGAAGCTAGCCGCCGGGGATCCGCGCCTCGAGCGCCTCGCCGAGTGCCTCCCGGACGGGCTCGAGCTCGATCCGGTCGAGCACGTCGGAGAAGAAGCCGCGCACGATCAGGCGCTCCGCCTCGCTGCGCGAGAGGCCGCGCGCCATCAGGTAGAAGAGCTGGTCGCGGTCGACCTGGCCGACCGTCGCGCCGTGGGTACAGCGGACGTCGTTGGCCATGATCTCGAGCCCCGGGATCGAGTCGGCGTGCGCGCGCGGCGAGAGCAGCAAGTTGCGGTTCTCCTGGTAGGCGTTCGTGCGCTGGGCATCCGGCTCGACGCGGATCATCCCGCGCCAGACGGCGGTCGCCTCATCGCGGAGCGCGCCCTTGAAGGCGAAGTCGGAGGTCGTGTTCGGCGCGAGGTGCGCCTGGAAGGTGTCGTAGTCGAGATGCTGGGCGCCGTCCGCGAAGTACGCTCCGGTCACCCGCGAGGTCGCGCCCTGGTCGGCGAGGTCGTTCTCGATCCGCACCTTTCCCTTGTGCGAGCCGAAGCCGCCGGCGACCCAGTCGAGCTCGGCGTCGCGGCCGACGCGAGCGCGGTGCGAGGCGAAGTGCCAGGTCGCGTGCGCGAGGTTCTGGAGCGAGACGTACTCAACCTTTGCCGCCTGCTCGACGAAGAGCTCGACGACGGCGTTCGAGTACGAGCCGAGGTCGGCGGCGGCAGAGGCGTACTCCTCGATCACGGAGAAGCGGCTCTCGCGTTCCGCGACGATGAGCAGACGCCAGAAGAGGGCGGCGCCCTGCTGTGAGCTCGTGATCCGCACGTAGAGGGG
Organism: Actinomycetota bacterium; assembly: GCA_030861645.1. Lineage (GTDB taxonomy): Bacteria > Actinomycetota > Thermoleophilia > Gaiellales > Gaiellaceae > JALZFG01. The sequence continues at coordinate 1,161 of JALZFG010000021.1, read as the reverse complement.
CTGCTCGAGGGCGACGCCGCGCGGCACGTGGATCAAGAGACCGTGCCGCCACCGCGCCGCGTTGTGCGCCGCGAACTTCTCGTCGGCGCCCACGAGCTCTCCGAGGCGCTCGTGCGAGACGAGCGGCTCGAAGCGGACGCCCGCCGGCGCACGCTCGATCAGGATGCCGCCCTCGGAGACGCTCGCGATCCCGGCCGCCTCGATGTCGAGCATCGAGGGCGCCGCCGCGACGGGCGCGGCCCCGTCGAGCGAGAACGCGTCGGGATCGAACCCGCTGAGATCGGTGAAGCGCCACGCCTCGTCGGCGGTGGTCGGAAGCGGGAGCGCCCGGTACCGCTCGAGGAGGTCAGCTCTCGTCACGAAGGAGCTCAGCTCTCGTCGCGAGGGACCCTCGGCGCGTAGCGGCGGTGCAGGATGAGCACGTTCCCGTCGAGATCCTTGACGAATCCCATCAGGCAGACGCCCGTGTCCTCGATCCCCATCACCTCGCCTCCGGCGGCGCGGAACTCCTCGACAGCCTGGTGGACGTCGGGCACGCGGAGCGCGATGCCGCTCTCGTTCGCCACGAACGCCTCGCCCTGCTCCTCGGGGTTCCAGAAAGAGAGCGTGACGTTCGCCGCCTCGATCTCCCCTTCGCTGTACTCGCTCTCAGGGAGCTCGAGCACGTCGCGATACCAGGCGACCGCTCGCTTGGCATCGCGCGTCGGCACCGCCACGAAATCCACCTGCTCGACGCGCATTTACTGAGCCGGGCCGTCGTGGTACGGCGCGCGACGCTGGCGCGGCCGAGCGATCACGCGTCGAACCTGCGGTGGAGCATGAGCGCGTTGCCGTCCGGGTCCTTGAACGACGCCATCCGGCAGACACTCGTCTCGATCGTCTCGCCGTCGAACTCGACGCCTTTCGACTCGAGCTCGGCGCGCGCCGCGTCCACGTCGGGCACGCGCAGCGCAAGACCGGCCGGCGAGGGCGCGAACGGCTGGCCGACGCTCTCCGGGTTGAAGATGTCGAGCGTCACCTGGCCCGCGCGGAACTCCATGTCGTCAGGCCCTTCGGTCTCGATCTCGAGCCCGAGCGTTTCCGCGTAGAACCTCTTCGCCCGCTGGATGTCTTGCGTCAGGAAGGAGACGAAGTCGACCCGCTCGACTTCGATCAACCGAC
>JALZFG010000164.1 GCA_030861645.1 Actinomycetota bacterium | reverse complement strand
GGCGAGCACTCCGCAGAAGTGCTCGCCGAGCTCGGCTACTCCGAAGACGAGGCGGCGGACCTGGCAGGCGCGGGAGTCGTCCGGCTCGGGAACGGCCCCGCCCGGTAGACCTGGCCTTCGAGCCGGTGGCCGAGGAGGCGCTCGAGCCACTCGGCGACGGCTGTCAGCGCGTCGAGGTCGACGCCGGTCGCGAGCCCTTCGCCGTGGAGCAGATAGACGAGGTCCTCGGTCGCGATATTCCCGGTCGCCCGCGGGGCGTACGGGCAGCCGCCGAGCCCGCCGACCGAAGCGTCGAAGAGGGTGACGCCCGCCTCGAGCGCGGCGTACGCGTTCGCGAACCCCGTGTTGCGGGTGTTGTGCAGGTGAACCCCAACCGGCCGGCCGAGGATCGAGACGCGCTGAACCAGCCGGAGCACCTGGGTCGGCACCGCGACGCCGATCGTGTCGGCGAGAACGATCTCGTCGCTCCCGGCGGCCACGACGCGCTCGGCGAGGTCGGCGACGGCCGCCGGATCGACCGGCCCTTCGAACGGGCAGCCGAAGGCGACGCTGATCGTGACCGTCGCGCGGATGCCGTCCCCGTGCGCACGCGCGAGGATGCGCTCGGCGGTCGCGGCGGCCTCGTCGACCGACGAGCTCGCGTTGCGGCGCTGGAAGGACTCCGTAGCGCCGAGCGCGTAGTGAACCTCGTCCAGGCCGGCCGCGCGCAGCCGCTCGTAGCCCTTCTCGTTGAGAGCGAGGCCCGGATACGAGACGCCGTCACGGCGCTCGATCGCGGCCACGACCTCCTCCGCTCCCGCCATCTGTGGAACCCGAGCCGGGTTGACGAAGCTCGCCGCCTCGACGCGGCGAAGACCGGCGGCGGCGAGGCGGTTGACGAGCTCGGCACGCGTGGCGGGCAGGAGCGTCTCGGGCTCGTTCTGAAGGCCGTCGCGCGCCCCGACCTCACAAAGCGTGACCTCCACTCGGCCAGCGTACCGGGGAGTTGCCGCGGAACGGCGGCGAGGCGTGGGAGCCCGTGCGCGCCATTGTCGAGCAACCGACGCCGGACGGCGAGAAGGATGTCGGCGATTGCGACGGCGCCGACGAGCGCCTCGCGGCGGGAGGAATTCCGCGTCGTGGCCGCGATCGCGCCGTTGCGCCGAGCTGTCGACGCTCGACTGCGTCTCACTGGAAGAAACGCCCCTGCTCGTGCGTCTTGTCTCTAGGCGAGGAGGAAGATGAGCTTTCGCAGACGCCACCACGCACGACTCGTGAACCGGGTGCGGCACTGGTTCGGCCACGCCTTCTCGGGCCACGGCCCGCGGCTCGTGGTCGTATAGCGCGGGATTACCCGTAGCGCGGCGGCCGTTGTAGGAGGCGATGGCCGACGCCAACCTGAACGACCCCGCCCGGCTCGACGCGCTCTTCGGCACTGTCGCCGAGTGCACCCACTGCGGCGCGCGCCGGCGTCGGGCGATCGAGGAGATCGTGGAGCTCGCGGTCGAGCTCGCGCGCGAGGGCCGCGAGGGGCGGAAGATCGGGACGCTGTTCGTGGTCGGCGACGTCGAGAGCGTGCTTCAGCGGTCGCGGCCGCTCCTGCTCGATCCCCTCTACGGGCACCCCCCGGAGCTGCTGAACGTGGAGCGTCCCGAGTTCCGCGAGACCGTGAAGGAGCTCGCTCAGCTCGACGGGGCGTTCGTCGTCGCCGACGACGGCACGTTCGTGTCCGCCGGCCGCTTCATCGACGTCGACGTCTCGTCGCCCGCGAACTTCATCGCCGGCCTCGGAACGCGCCACGCCGCGGCGGCATCGATCACGCGCGAGACCGGCGCCACCGCCGTTGTCGTCTCGCAGAGCTCGATCGTCCGCGTGTTTGCCGAGGGCGCGCTGCGTGCCGAGATCATTCCGGAGCTCTTCCTGATGTCGCGGGAGCGGTTCCTGACGCCCGCGCCCGACGTGCGCCAGATGCCGGACGCCGGCCTCACGATGGCGGTCGCAGGCGACGAGCGCTAGGACAGGCCGCTCGACGATCGACGCCGGCGGCTCGCCGAGCTCGGCGCTGACGGAGGTAGCGATCTGGCGCGACGAGCGCACTCCCTCCCCTCGCCGGCAACGGCGTCGTAGGCGCCGTCGTAGTAGGGCACGTCGTGCTGCCCGGCGAGGCGAGCGGCCAGGCGGAGCTCTTCGGCAGCCGGCCCGAGGGCCGCGCAGAGTCACACGGATCATCGAGCTCATCCGGCACATTCGCCGCGGCCCGGCCGATCGAGCGGAGAAGCACCAGCAGCCCGGCGGACACCATGACCTTGGCCATCTGCTCACCGGAGCCTCCAGCAATACCGCGCCCAGCGGCGTTCGGCAGCACGCACGAGCGCCTGCGGCGGCGGGCGACCGACGCCTTTCGACCCAGCCTTCCGTCGCCGGCGGTGAGAATGGGCTCGGCTATCCAATGCGAAAGGAGATCGAATGAAGCGACTGCTGATGCTGCTCGTCGCCGCGGCGCTCGGCGCTGCCACCGCGACGATTACCGTTGCGGCGGCGAGGACGGATGGGGCCTCGCTGCACCAGACGACAATCACCGTCGTCCTCAAGAATCGCGACTACAGGGTTGTCGATTTGCCTCCGGCCGGCGAGAGCCACGGCGACATTCGCGTTGGGAATGCGCAGCTGTACAACGCGGGCGAGACGCAACGCATCGGAAGCTTTCACATCTTCTGCAGTCTCACGGACCCCGCCGATCGTCCAGGAGAGGACGCGCAGGTGACTGAGTGCATGTTCACGTACAGCCTCCCCGGAGGGGACATCACGACTCAGGGCATCACCCGGCGAGCCTCGCTCGGAGACGTTGCGGAAGCGGACGTCGACGCCGTCACCGGCGGGACGGGGAGGTACCAGACCGCCCGCGGCGAGGTGCATCTCCTGCCCTCGCAGGGCGACAGAAGGCGGATTGTCCTTCGGCTGATTCTGTAGCGCCGAAGAAGCTCGGCGAGGGGCGCTAGAGGAGCTTCTCGCCGCGCGTCTCGTGGCCGAAGGCGGCGGCGACGAGGCCACCCGCGACCATGACGAGCGCGACGAACGTCAGCGACCAGAACGTGCCCCCCGTCGCGTCCTTGAGCGCGCCGAAGATGTACGGCCCCGCGATCGCGGCCGCCTTGCCGACGCCCTCGACCATCCCGAACGCCGTCGAGCGGATCCGGGTCGGGAAGAGCTCGGACGTGTACGGATAGACGGCTCCCCACGCGCCGAGGTTGAAGAAGCCCACGAAGAAGAGCGCGATCACGTACGCCGTCGCGGTGCTGGCGGCCGCGAACGCGTAAGCAGCCACGCCGCCGAGGAGCAGGAACACAGCGAGTGTCGGCTTGCGTCCGATTCGCTCGACGAGCCACATGGAGGCGGCGTAGCCAGGGAATTGGGAGAGCGCGCTCAGCGCAAGGAGCAGGTAGACGTCGATCGAGAACTCCTCCTGCTGCTGGAGCACGAACGGGAGCCACAGGAAGAGGCCGTAGTAGGAGATGTTGAGAGCGACCCAGACGGCGACGACGACAGCCGATCTCCAGCGGAAGCGCGGCGCGACCAGGTCGAG
>JALZFG010000163.1 GCA_030861645.1 Actinomycetota bacterium | reverse complement strand
TCACATACGTGTACGTCGTCCGCGCCGAGACGGTGGCGTCGGTGTACGTCGTGCGCCTCGCACGAGCGATTCGGACGGCGTTTCGATAGACCCGATAGCCGGCGACGACGACGTTGTCCCTGCTCGCCCTCCAGCGCAGCAGCACCTTGAGTGGACGCCGCGAGACGCTCGCCCTGAGGTTCCTCGGCGCGGAGGGCGCCAAGAGATCCGCCCACGCCGCGACGGTTGCCGGCGCGCTCATGTTCCCCGCCGCGTCGTACGCCTGCACTGAGTAGGTTGCCGTCGCGACGCGCGCCGGGCTCGCGTCGGTGTACGTCGTCGCGGTCGTCTCGCCGAGAAGGACGCCGTCTCGGGAGATCCGGTAGCCGCGGACGCCGATGTTGTCAGAGCTGGCGCTCCAGCGGAGGACGACCGCGGGAGGACGTCTCGAGGCGTGCGCCACCAGCCGCCTCGGGGCGGAGGGCGCTGCGAGATCGGGCGTCGTGACCGCGATCGTCGCGGCCGCGCTCACGTTCCCCGCGGCGTCATACGCCTCGATGGAGTACGTGTAGCTCGCCGGGCCGGTCGCGCTCGCGTCGGTGTAGCTCGTCGTCTGGGCCTCGCCGAGAGGGACCGCGTCCCGGGAGACGCGGTAGCCGACGACCGCTGCGTTGTCCGTGCTCGCCGTCCAGGAGAGCGAGACGCGGCCGGGGTTCTGGAGAATCTGGGCGGAGAGGCCCGAAGGGGCGGTCGGCGGCGTGAAATCCGGGGTCGTGATCGCGGCGGTCTCGGAGACGTCGCTGAGGTTCCCGGCGACGTCCTGCGCGTAGACGGTATAGCTGTACGGCGTGCCCTGAGCGACCTTCGCGTCACGGAACGCGGGCGTTTCCGTCCACGCGTAGTAGCCGCCGTTGCGGTAGACGCGGTACCCCTTCACGGGACCGGCGGCGTCGCTGCTCGGGCTCCAGGCGAGCTCGACCCGCAGCGGGTCGCGGGCAGCCGAAATGCTGATGGCGGTGACGCTGGACGGCGGCGTGTAGTCGGCGCTCGGGGGCCCTCCCTTGAGCGCAGCGCAGTTGACCGTGCCGCTGTTCGCCTCGCCGATCGCCTCGCGGAACGCCGGCCAGGAGTCCTTCGGCGTCCGGTCCGCCCAGAAGGGACCGGACTGCCACCCTGTCGCCGTCGTCTCGTCCCAGAGCAGGAAGTTGAAGAACGCCTCCACATACGGCTGGCAGTACGCGAGCCGGACGGCGTCGGTGATCTGCGTCGACTGGTCGGGAGCCGGGCTGTCGGCGCTCGGCGTGGAAGCAGCGGGCTCTCCTCCGGCGTCGTCGGGGATACCGGCGGGCTCGGGCCCGGAGTAGAGCGATGCCTTGTGCGCATCCGCGACCGTCTGGAAGCCGGCTTCGAGGTAGAGGATGGACACGCAGCGGGCTCCTGAACACTCGCCGGGGATCCGCTGCCCGGTGCCGGCGAACGCTGTCGCCAGGCTCCACATCAGCTTGTTCCAATCGCCTTCGGCCATGGTCTTCGAGCCGATGTGCTGGCGCCAGGGCCGCTCCGACGGGGACTCCCCGTAGACGTGCTGGCCGACGGTGTCGAGAATCGGCAGCTGACGCCCGCTCGCGCGGTACGCCTCGCCGAGCTTGCGAATGAAGTTGCCGGGCGAGTGGGAGATGTTGCTCGGCGCCGACGGATTGTCGTTGCCGCGCGGAGACGTCGCGGGCGCGACGACGTTGATGCTCGCGCGGTATGCGTGCAGGACGTCCCAGCAGCGTGCGAGCAGCGCCTCGTAGGCCGCCGGGGCCGCGCTCTGGCCGTTCGCGTCGAACTGTGGCGCCCAGAAGTAGCTCAGGTTCGGCTCGTTCCAGATGACGACGTCGTTGATCTCCGGCCGCCGCTCCACCGCGCTGCGGGCGTACGCGCAGTACTGGTCGCGCGCCGCCGCGTCGAGCGGCGCCTTCGACGGAGAGTCGGCATAGACGGCGAGCACGATCCGCATCCCGCTCGCCGCCTGGACCGCGCGGTCGAGGTTGCCGGCGTCCGTCGGCGCGAGCGTGGTCTGGCCCGGGCTCCAGACGAGCGTGATCCGAAACGCCTTCGCGCCGAGCTCCCGCGCCGGCGTCACCGCTGCCGCACCCTCGAGCTTGGGAGCGTCGTCGGTGAAGCCGAAGAAGAACCCGGAACCCGCGCTCGCCGCGCCCGCGAGGAGAAGGGACGCGGCGGCGGAGCCGGCGAGTATCAGGAAGGTTCGCAGGAAAACGGCACCTCGGGGAAGAAGGACGACGAGTCTAGACGTTTGCTCGGGAAATCGATCAAACGTCTACGGCAGCAGGGCCAGCGGCCAAACGGGCCCCCCCGGCGCACGATTCCATCGTGACGCGCGGAGCGGCCGCGTCAACACGACGATTGATCGCCGAATCGAGCAATCCTCTAGCGTCCGTGCCCCACCTTCCCCGGCCTCGACGATCGTGGTTACCGGGCGCGCGACGAGGGGTAGCAACGGCAAACGAGAGCGACGGGAGGAGAACGGATGGCAGAGGTCGAGGAATCGATCGACGTCGAGGTTCCGGTCTCGACGGCGTATGACCAGTGGACGCAGTTCGAGGAGTTCCCGACGTTCATGGACAACGTGGAATCGGTCCGGCAGATCGACGACACGCATCTCCACTGGGTCGCCGAGATCGCCGGCCGGCGGTACGAGTGGGAGGCCGAGATCACCTACCAGGATCCCGACCGCCACATCGCGTGGCGGGCGACCGACGGGAAGTACAACTCCGGCTCCGTCCGCTTCGACTCGCTCGGCGACGACCGGACGAGGATGAAGGTGCGGATGACGTGGGAGACAGAAGGCGTCCGGGAATCGCTGGGCGAGACCGTCGGCGTGGACGACCGGGGCGTGAGCGCCGACCTGAAGCGGTTCAAGGAGCTGGTCGAAGCGCGAGGTCGCGAGACCGGCGGCTGGCGCGGCGAGGTCAGAGGCGGCGAGGCGACGTCGTAGGGCTCGATCGTCGCGCCTCGCCGCTCGCACATCGACGTGGTCCGCGGCAGGCCCCGTTTGCCTTCGCCGCGCCCCGGAGAAGACGTGGGCGATGCGTCTCGCCGTGCCCGTTCTCGCGGCCGCGCTCGTTCTCGCCGGATGCGGCGGCGGGGGCGACGACGGCGCTGCCGGCGGGGCGACCACGACCGTCGCGGGCCAGAGCAAGCAGTTCGGCCAGCCGTCGGTCAGGGGCACCGCGGCGGCGGGCAAGCGCGTGTTCGTGGACGCGGGGTGCGGCGACTGCCATGCGCTCGACGAGGCGGGGACGAGCGGCAAGGTCGGGCCGAGCCTCGACGACCAGGACCTGGAGTTCGGCGACGTCGTCGAGCAGGTGCGAGAGGGCGGCGGCGGCATGCCCGCGTTCCGCGACAAGCTGAGCGAGCAGAACATCGAAGACGTCGCGCAGTTCGTCGTCAAGTCCTCGCGCGAGGACGACCGGTCGTCGGACGACAACGGCGACTAGACGATTGATCGATACAGCAATCAATGGTCGTATTGGCG
>JALZFG010000136.1 GCA_030861645.1 Actinomycetota bacterium | reverse complement strand
CTTATATTCTCTTTCGTATTTTCCGAGCGAAGCATCGACGGTCATCGTCGCGGAAAATGCGGACCATTTTCCGCGATCACTACCAAGAGCTTTTCGTCATGCCTGGAATCGCGCCCTGGTGGGCGAGGTCGCGCAAACAGATCCGGCAGAGACCGAACTTGCGGTACACGGCGCGGGGGCGCCCGCAGCGGCTGCAGCGCCTGTAGGCCCGCGTCTTGTAGCGCTGAGGCCGGGCCGCCTTGACGACGAGTGACTTCTTCCCCACCTTACGTGCCCCCTCCGGTCGTTCGAGCCTCGCGGCGCGCGCCGAGGGGGGTCCCTTCCCGGCGTGCGACGACCGTCACTGCTCGCTCCGCCGGTCGCTGAGCGGGAAGCCGAGCCCTGTCAGGAGCGCGCTCGCCTCCTCATCCGTCCGCGCAGTGGTCGTGATCGCGACGTCGAGACCCCGGATCCGGGCGACGGCGTCGTAGTCGACCTCCGGAAAGATGATCTGCTCGCGGATTCCGAGCGAGTAGTTGCCTCGTCCGTCGAAGGAGTCGGCGCTGAGGCCGCGGAAGTCACGGATACGGGGCAGCGCGATCGAGATCAGCCGATCGAGGAATTCGTACATCCTCGCGCCGCGAAGCGTTACGCGCGCACCGACGGGCATTCCCTCGCGAATCTTGAAGCCGGCGACCGACTTGCGCGCGCGCCTGACATGTGCGCGCTGGCCGGCAATCGTCGTGAGCTCCTCGATCGCGCTGTCGAGCGACCGGGCGTCCGTCTTCGCGTCGCCGACGCCCATGTTCAGGGTCACCTTCGTGATCCGCGGCACCTCCATCGAGGAGGCGAGGCCGAGCTCCTCCTTGAGGCGGGGCCGAACCTCGTCCTCGTACAGGCGCTTCAGGCGAGGAACGTACGTCGTCTCGGTCGCGGCGGCACTCACCGGTCGATCTCCTGCTGACAGTCCGCGCGGCGGCAGACCCGCACGCGCACGATCTCGCCCTTGACCTCCTTCTCCTGGATGCCCACTCGCGACGCTCGCCTGCACATCGGGCAGACGACCATGACGTTCGAAACGGGCACGGGAGCGGCCTTCTCGATCACACCGCCCGGCGTCATCTGCGCCTGGCCCATCCGGCTCGGGTTCTTCATCGGCCGCGGCTTCGTGTGGCGCTTGACCACGTTCAGGTTCTCGACGACGACACGCCGCTCACGCGGCAGCGCCTCGATGACCCGGCCCTGCTTTCCGCGGTCCTTGCCGCTGATCATCTGGACGAGGTCGCCCTTGCGCACTCTCATCGTCCGTGTCCCTCCAGCAACTCTTTGCTCGCTTCGCGGGCAAATGGCCGGCTAAAAGACTCTGATGCAAGACTCACGTTCATCTCCCGTAATTGCGTCGGTATGAATTCTGGCCACGAGAATTCATAGTACCTCCGGCGCCAAGCTGACGATCTTCATGAAGTTCTTCTCGCGCAACTCACGCGCAACGGGGCCGAAGATCCGCGTCCCGCGCGGGTTCCGCTGGTTGTCGATGATGACTGCGGCGTTCTCGTCGAACGCGATCGTCGTGCCGTCGTCGCGTCCATAGGGCTTCTTCGTCCGGACAACGACGGCGCGGACGACGTCGCCCTTCTTGATCGCGCCCTGCGGCGTCGCCGTCTTCACCGTGCCGACGATGATGTCCCCCACGCGCGCGTACCGCCGGCTCGAACCGCCCATGACGCGGATGCAGAGCAGCTCGCGGGCGCCGGTGTTGTCGGCGACGCGAAGACGGGACTCTTGCTGGATCATCTCGCGGCCTCGACGATCTCGGCAAGCCGCCACGTCTTCGTCCGGGACAGGGGCCGCGTCTCGACGATGCGGACGACGTCGCCGACGTTCGCCTCGTTGCGCTCGTCGTGCGCGTGGAACTTCTTGGCGGCCCGGACGACCCGTTTGTACCGCGGGTGCACCCTCACCGTCTCGACCTGGACGACGATCGTCTTGTCCATCGCGTTCGAGACGACGACGCCGCGCCGCTCCGGCGGGCGTCCGCGGGAGCGCTCGGGCGTCGGGTGGACCGTCGGCGTCTCGGTCGCCTGCGTCGGCTTCGCGCTCGTGCCTGCCGTTCCCGTCGCTTCCTCGTGATTCCTCCGCTTCCGGGGCATCGGCTACCGTCTCCTCACGGTCGTCTCACGCTCGTGCCGAACGGACAGGATGCGGGCGATCTCGCGTCTTGCGAGGCGCAGGCGAGCGGTGTTCTCGAGAGCGCCCGTCGCCGCCTGAAACCGCAGGTTGAACAGCTCTTGGCGCCGCTCCACGAGCTGGTGCTCGAGCTCCTCGTCCGTCAGGTCACGCAGGTCCTTCGCCTTCATCCTTCGCGCCCCCCGCGTGCGCGCGGGTTCCCGAGCAGGCTCCTAGTGCTCAAAGAGCTCGGCCTCCCTCTTCACGATCGTCGTCTTCACGGGGAGCTTCGTCCCGGCGAGGCGCAGCGCTTCGCGGGCGAGCGCTTCCGGGACGCCCGCGAGCTCGAACATGACGCGGCCCGGCTTGACGACGGCGACCCACGCTTCGGGCGAGCCCTTCCCCGATCCCATCCGCGTCTCAGCGGGCTTCTTCGTGATCGGCTTGTCCGGAAAGACATTGATCCACACCTTCCCGCCGCGCTTGATGCGCCGCGTCATCGCCACGCGCGCAGCCTCGATCTGGCGGTTCGTCAACCAGCCCGGCTCCAGCGCCTTCAGCCCGAAGTCCCCGAACTGGACGACGGTCTGGCCTTTCGACACGCCTGTCGTGCGGCCGCGCTGGTACTTGCGAAACTTCGTCTTCTTCGGGAGGAGCATCAGCGCCGCCTCCCCCTGCCGCCGCCGCGGCCGCCCCGCCCGCTGCCGGGGCCCTCGCCGCCGGGGTCGCCTGACTGCTCGAGCTTGGTCGGGTCCTCCGTCGCCGTCTTCTGCGTCGTAGTATCGGGCGCATCGACGACGCCCGCGGGTGCGGCGCCTTCGCCCTCGGGTTCGATCGGCGACTGCTCGCG
>JALZFG010000016.1 GCA_030861645.1 Actinomycetota bacterium | reverse complement strand
TTCCCCCCCGAGCCCCCTCCTTGCACGTGAGGACGTTTGAGTGGCGACCGCGCCGCCCCTCCCCACACTGGACTTCGAGGCGATGTCCGCCGAGGACATCGTGCGCTGGGCGTACGAGGAGTTCGGCGACAGGCTCTGCCTGACCTGCTCGTGGCAGAAGCAGTCGTCCGTGCTCGTGCACCTCGTCTCCGAGCTCGGGCTCGACATCGACGTGATCGAGCTCGACACGCACCTCTTCTTCCGCGAGACGTACGAGACGCGCGACCGCCTCGTCGAGCGGTACGCGCTGAGGCTGAAGCAGCCCGAGGTCGTCACGGTCGCCGAGCAGCACCGCCGCGCGGGACCGAACCTCTGGGAGCGCGACCCGGATCGCTGCTGCCACCTGCGCAAGGTCGAGCCGCTGCTCCGGACGCTCGAGTCCTACGACGCCTGGATCTCGGGGATTCGCCGCGAGCAGTCGCCGAGCCGTGTGCGCACGCCGAAGGTGCAGTGGTCGGAGCGCTACGGCGTCTGGAAGATCCACCCGCTCGCCGACTGGGACGAGAAGCGCGTGTGGGCGTACGTCACGGTGAACGAGATCCCGTACAACCCGCTCCACGACGTCGGCTACCGCTCGATCGGCTGCATCCCGTGCACGCGGCCGATCGAGCCCGGTGAGGAGGAGCGGGCGGGCCGCTGGGCCGGCTCGGACAAGCTCGAGTGCGGCATCCACGGCGACTCCCCGCTCCCGCGCGAGCAGCGCTAGCGAGGCCGAGATGCGGACTTCGAGCGTTCAGGGCACGGAGCGTCCGCAGTCCGATCGCAAGCGTGAAGGAGGGTTCACGCTGTGGCTCACGGGTCTCTCCGGGGCGGGCAAGACGACGATCGCGCGCATCGTGGGCCAGGAGCTCGAGGAGCGCTGCGGCCTCGTCGAGTATCTCGACGGGGACGTCGTGCGCACGCACCTGTCCAAGGGCCTCGGCTTCTCGAAGGAGGACCGCGATACGAACATCGAGCGAATCGGGTGGGTCGCCTCGCGCCTCACGCGCCATGGCGCCGCGGTCGTCGTCGCCGCGATCTCGCCGTACGAGGAGACGCGGCGAAAGGCGCGCGCGATGGTGGAGGAGTTCGGACCGTTCGTCGAGGTCTACGTCGAGGCGTCGGTCGAGGCGTGCGCCGGGCGCGACACGAAGGGGCTCTACGAGAAGGCGTTCGCGGGCGAGCTCAGAGACTTCACAGGGGTCAACGACCCCTACGAGCCTCCCGCGACCCCGGACCTCGTGGTCAACACCGAGCACCAGGAGCCGCAGCAGAGCGCGCAAGCGGTGCTCGACAAGCTCGCCGAGCTCGGGCTCGTCCGAGAACGGGTGCGGGCGTGACGGCGGTTGCGACGGAGCGGCTGATTCCGCCTCACGGCGGGGTGCTGGTCGAGCGAGCCGGTGAGCGCCCGGAGAGCGTCGAGCGCCTCGAGACGCTCACGCTGACCCCGCGCGAGCTGTCGGATCTCGACATGCTCGCCTCGGGCGCGCTCTCGCCGCTGGACGGATTCATGAGGCGGGACGACTACGAGCGGGTCGTCGAGGAGATGCGGCTCGCAACCGGGCTTCCCTGGGCGCTGCCCGTGTGTCTCGCCGTCGACGAGGCGCCGCGCGGTGACCTCGTTGCGCTCGCCGATCGCTCTGGGCGGCCGCTCGCCGTGCTCGAGGTCGAGGAGGTCTACGACTACGACAAGGAGCGGGAGGCGGAGCGGTGCTTCTCGACGCGAGACGACGCCCACCCGGGGGTCGCTCGCCTCTACGGCCAGAAGCGGCGCTACCTCGGCGGGCGGGTCACGGTCTTCGAACGAGCGGCGCCGCCGTTTCCCGAGCTCGCGAAGGATCCCGAGGAGACGCGGCGCGAGTTCGCCGAGCGGGGCTGGAAGCGCGTCGTCGGGTTCCAGACGCGCAACCCCATCCACCGCGCCCACGAGTACCTGACGAAGTGCGCGCTCGAGACGGTCGACGGCCTCCTCATCCATCCGCTCGTCGGCGAGACGAAGTCGGACGACGTGCCGGTCGAGACGCGCGTCCGCTGCTACGACGTCCTCGTCGAGCGGTACTACCCCAGCGGACGCGTGCTCGTCTCGGGCTTCCCGGCGGCGATGCGCTACGCCGGCCCGCGCGAGGCGATCTGGCATGCGCTCTGCCGCAAGAACTACGGCTGTTCGCACTTCATCGTCGGACGCGACCACGCGGGCGTCGGCGACTACTACGGAACCTACGACGCGCAGCTGATCTTCGACGAGTTCGAGCCGCACGAGCTCGACATCGAGCCGATGTTCTTCGAGCACGCCTTCTACTGCCGTGCGTGCGGCCAGATGGCGACGCCGAAGACGTGCCCTCACGGCGGCGACGACCACGTGTTCCTGTCCGGTACGAGGGTCCGCGAGCTGCTCGCCGCCGGCGAGCTGCCGCCGCCCGAGTTCTCGCGACCCGAGGTGGCTGCCGTCCTGACCGCGTACTACACGCACGGAGAGGCGAGCGTTGACGGTCGCGCATGACACCTCTCCGAGTCGCGCCGTCGCCCGGAGGCCACGAGCGCGATGAACGATCCGAAGCTCGCGATCGCCGGGCTTCTGATCGGCCTCCTCGTCGGCTTCACGGGGATGGGCGGAGGCTCGCTGCTCACTCCGATCCTCGTCCTCCTCTTCGGCTTCAATCCGACGGTCGCGATCGGGACCGACATCCTGCACGGCGCGATCTTCAAGTCGTTCGGCGCCGTGCGGCACCGGACGCTCGGCTCCGTGCACGCGCGCCTGACGTTCTGGATGCTGCTCGGGAGCGCGCCGATGTCGCTCGCGGGCGTCGCCCTCGCGAGCTGGCTCGAAGACCGCTACGGGGACGGCGTCGAGTCGGTGCAGGCGCGGATCCTGGGCGCGGCGCTGATCCTCGGCGGGCTCGCGTTCCTGATTCGCGCGCTCATCACGAGGAAGCGCGTGAGCGACGCGCCGTTCCTGCTCACGAACCGTGACCGTCTGATCGCCTTCCTGATCGGTTTCTCGGGCGGGTTCATCGTCGGCCTGACCTCCGTCGGAAGCGGCACGTTCTTCGGCCTCGCGATGCTGATCTTCTTCCCGCTCACCGCCCGCAAGATCGTCGGCACGGACATCTTCCACGCCGCGGCGCTGCTCTGGGTCGCCGGCGCCGGACACCTCTTCGCCGGCAACGTCGACCTCCCGGCGATGGGCTGGCTGCTGGTCGGGTCGGTTCCGGGCGTGCTGGTCGGGAGTCAGTTCACGGTGCGGCTCCCCGACCGCGCGCTCCGGATCGCGCTCGCGACCGTGCTCGCGCTGAGCGGACTCAAGCTCGCCGAGGTGCCCGCGGCGAACGCGCTGATGGTTGTCGTGCTCGTGCTCGGCGTCGCGCTCGCGCTCGCGACGGAGGCGAAGCGACTGAACGGTCGCGTCGCGGCGGTCGTCCGCGGGCGGTGACTCGCTGCTCGCGGCGCGAGCCCGTCGTCACGTCTGGAACGCCACCGCCGTGATCTCGGGGAACTCGGGGGCGAGCGCGCGCCAGAAGCGCCCGCCGTCGCGGGAGAGGAAGAGTCGGTTGCGCGCCGCGTACACGACCAGGTCGGGATGCTCGTCCGAGATCGCAACCGCCGAGCCGCGCGGCAGGCCGCCTCCAGTCTCCCGCCACGTCCGACCGGCGTCGTAGGAGACGACGAGCGGCGGCCGG
>JALZFG010000120.1 GCA_030861645.1 Actinomycetota bacterium | reverse complement strand
TGGTCGCCGTCTCGCCGGGCTACGCTCTCGAACTCGCCGGCGTCGCGCTCGCGTGCCTGCTGGCGCTCGCGCTCGCGGCGCTGGGGCAAGAAGTCGCGGCGCTGGTCGTCGCCTTGCTCACGTTGGTGGGCGTGCTCTTCGTCCGCCGCGGACGCGTGCCCGCTTCGGGCGCCGGCAGTCTCGATCGCCGTCTCTGGCAGATGACGCTCGTGCTCGTCGTGGTCGGCCTCGTCATCACCCTCGCCGTCGAGTACGTCGTCGTGAAGGACATCGACATCGGTCGCTCCGCCACCGTCTTCAAGTACTACAACCAGGTGTGGGTGCTTTTTGGCGTTGCCGCGGCCGTCTCGGCTGTCTCCGTCTACGGGAACCTGCGCCGGCTCTCCCGCGTTTGGCAAGCCGCGTGGGGGAGTGTGTTCGCGCTCCTCTTCGCCGGCGTCCTCCTGTATCCGGTTCTCGCGACGAATGCGAAGGTCGACGATCGCTTCGATCGCTCGGTCGGGCCGACGTTGAACGGCATGGCCTTCATGAAGAGGGCGGTTTACCTCGACCACAATCGGGAGCTGCGGCTCGCGTACGACCTCGGGGCGATTCGCTGGATGCTCGCGCGCGTCCAGGGGTCGCCGGTGGTCGCGGAGGTCAATACGATGCCGACGCTGTACGGGTGGGGCAACCGCTACGCGATGTTCACGGGCAACCCCGCTGTGGTCGGCTGGGACTTCCACGAGCGCCAACAGCGTGGGATCGCGTCGCCGTTCGCGGTCGAGGCGCGGATCGCCGACGTCCAGCGGGCGTACGGCACGCGTAATCCGGGCGTCGCCTACCGGCTTCTTCACAAGTTCGGGACGAAGTACATCGTCGTCGGCCCGCTCGAGCGCGCGTACTTCCCGCGCGGCCAACGCAAGTGGGCGACGCGCGCGGGGTTGCTGTGGGACGTCGCCTACCGCAACGCGGGTGTCACGATCTACCGGATGCGGGACGGCGTGGTCGCAAGCGAAGCCGTGAGCACTCGCGCGCGCCCCGGCCTGCCGGACGTGTCCGGCAGGCGCGGGCGGGGGTGACGCGCCCGCTGCGCGCCGCGGACTCAAACCCGCTTGACGCGTGCTTGAGAGTCGCTCGCGCGGCCGACAACCCTCGAGGGGGCCAGACCCCCTTGAGGGTTACTTGAGGGTTCGCCCGGTCAGACCGGGTTGAGACGGCCCTCGCGCGCGCCGCAGCGCCGCGGCAGGCCGAAGCGGGGGCTCAACCCGGAAGCTCGTACACCGTCGTCGCGCCGGACGTGAACACGCGCCGTCCGATCGAGCGGAACTTCGCGAGCCCGGCGGCGGGGTACTGCGCGCGCTCGAGCGAGCCGACGAACACGTAGCGAACGCGGTATCGCGCTAGGAGCGCTCGCGCCACCGCCGCATCGCGCGTCCGGTAGATGGTGTCGACGTCGGTTCCGCGACTGCCGGGATCGTGCCCCCACTGCACTTCATGACCGGCCCAGCCGAGGACGGTTGGAAGCCCCGTGAAGGTGGAGACGCGCGCGTCGTCGCTGTAGTCGTCGCCGAATGCCTCGAGGATCGTCGGCGTCCCGTGGACGTGCGACCGGAGCCAGCGAATCGCCGCGCTGTCACCCGGCGCGGTCTCGGCGAGCCAGCGAGCGCCGTCGAGCGTCGGCTCGTGCGAGAAGCCGCTCGTGCGCGCGTACGACCCGGCGACGGGGTAGATCGCGAGGAGGGCGACGAGAACGACGAGACCTGCCTGCCAGGCGCGCAGGAGCGGGCGCCGCAGCCAGAACCTGGTCAGGAAGACGCCGCAGGCGGCGGCGATCACGAGGAGGAACCAGGCCTGGTAGCCGGCCTTGAAGACCGTGTTGAAGCGGAACGCCGACGTGCCCTCGAACGCGTCACGGATGTAGACGAAGTCGCCGACGGCGACGAGCGCGAGCCCCGCGGTCACGAGCAACCAGAAGAAGCGCTCCGGCTGCCGGAGACGCCGGTCGAGCGCAGCGTGAAGCGCGACCGCGGCCGCGGCGAGGAGCAAGGCGAGGCCGGCCAGGCGGTCGGGCGCGAGGAGCACGAGGACCACCATGAGCAGCACGCCACTCCAGACGAGATAGCGCAGCGGCATGGCTAACCGGTGGGCAAGGGCGACCGCGATCACCCAGAGCGGAAGCGCGTAGATGAGGGCCACGTCGACGGTAAGCCGGGTGAACGGATCGTGCTCACGAACGAGGCCGATTCCCCTCGTCTCAGGCGAGTAGCTCACGAGGAAGGGGGCGAACAGTAAGACCGCGGCGGCCGCGTAGAGGAAGATCCACGCCACGGCTGCCCACGGACGCGGGCCGGGGGGCCGCCTCCAGAGCCGAAGCACGAGCGCGCCGACCGCGAGCGCGAGCGCTGTCGGAAAGTCGAGCGTGTTGACCGCGTAGAGGCAGCCGAGGACGAGCGCCGCGAGGAGGAGCTCCGCGGCGGCCGGAACCGCGGCGCGCGCGCTCGCGGGCAGACGCGGCCCGGCG
>JALZFG010000116.1 GCA_030861645.1 Actinomycetota bacterium | reverse complement strand
GCGTGGCCTCGTCGTCGCCGCCGGCCGCGCAGGAACACGCGTCGCCGACCAACCACCGCTACCGGTTCGGCGCGCGGCGCCGGTGCCGCCAGGAGTGCGCGATCTCGCCGACGGGAATCCCGAGATTCGCCTGCTTCCGCCGCTTCCGCCGCTCGAGCCCGAACACGTCCTCTACGGCGCGCCGGCAAAGGATCCCGGCCTCGTCGCGATCCTCGCCGACACCCTCCACGCCGATGGTGTCCCCGCCGATCACCTGGCGATCGTCGGCGGCGCGCTCGATGCGATCGAGCGCCTCCTCGGCGCCTACCTCCGGCCGGGCGACGCCGTCGCGGTCGAGGATCCCGGCTTCACGCGGCTCCTCGACCTGATCCCGGTCCTCGGCCTCGCGCGCGTGCCCGTCGCGGTCGACGACGGCGGTGCGCGGCCGGAGTCGCTCGAGCGCGCATTGGCTGGCGGGGTCGAGGCCGTCGTCCTGACGCCACGGGCACAGAACCCGACCGGCGCGGCCTTCGACGTGAAACGAGCGGCTGAGCTGCGCCGCGTCATCCGCCGGCGGCCCGACGTGCTCGTCATCGAAGACGACCACGCCGCCGGCGTGGCGGGTGCGCCGTTCCACTCGGTCGCGGCGGCCGCCGAGCGGTGGGCGGCGATCCGCTCCTTCGCGATCGCCCTCGGCCCCGACCTGCGCGTGGCGGGAGTCGTCGGCGACGAGACGACGATCGCGCGCGTCGAGGGGCGCCAACTCGTCGGCGCCGGCTGGGTCAGCCACCTCCTCCAGCGTCTGGTCGCGAGGCAGTTGACGTCAGCGAACGCGAAGTCCGCGGTCGCCCGCGCCGAGCGCACGTACGCGGCTCGCCGCGCCGCACTGCTCGACGCCCTCTCCGCACGCGGCATCGAGGGCTGGGGCCGCTCGGGGCTGTCCGTCTGGATCCCGGTCGCCGAGGAGGCCACGACCGTCCAGGGGCTCGCGGCCGCCGGTTATGCGGTCGCGGCCGGCGAACGGTTCCGGCTCCGCTCCCGCCCGGCGATCCGCATCTCGATCGCACGTCTCGACGAAGGCGAGGCCGGCGAGGCAGCAGGGGCCCTCGCTTCCGTCCTCGGGCCGACCGCGAGCACGTATACGGCATGAATCGGAAGGGCGGAAGCGATGGCTCGAGCGCGCGCCGCATCCGCAGGGCGGAGTCCCGCGACGTCGAGGCCGTGCGGAGCTTGCTCCGCGAGTACAGCGACGGCCTCGGACTCGACCTGTCGTTTCAGGGGTTCGCCGCGGAGTTGGCCGACCCACTTCGCTTCTACGACGTCGTGCTGCTCGCCGAGGGCGGTGGCGCCGACGACGGCTGCGCCGCGCTTCGCCGGATCGATGACCGCACGTGCGAGCTGAAGCGGCTCTACGTGCGGCCGTCGGTGCGCGGCGGCGGCCTCGGGCGGCGGCTGGCCGAGGCAGCGATCGCGGAGGCGCGCCGGCGCCGCTACGCACGGATGCTCCTCGACACGCTGCCCCCAATGAGGGCGGCGCGAGGGCTGTACGAGTCGCTCGGCTTCCGGGAGACGGAGCCGTACCGCTCCAACCCCGTGCCGGGCGCGGCATTCCTCGAGCTCCGGCTCTGATCAGCGACCGCTTCGCCCCGTAGCGCGCAGCCCGGATTGGCGCTGCTCGCCGCCGAGGACCTCGAGAAGCTGCTCGCGACTCGCGTTGCCGCCGCTCAAGATCAACGCCACGCGCTTGCCGGTCAGCTGCTCGCGCAGCCGCAGAGCGGCCGCCAAGGGCGCCGCGCCCGCCGCCTCCACGAGGTTGCGCGTCGTCTCGATCATCAGCGCCTGCGCGGCGCGGATCTCGTCGTCGCGTACGAGGACGAAGTCGTCGAGCCACTGCGAGAGGGCCTTCTGTGGGAGCTCGAACGCGGTTCGGGTGGCGAGGCCCTCCGCAAACGTCTCCATCCGGTCCCCGACGAGGCGCCCCTCGCGCCAGGAGCGGTAGGCGGACGGAGCGGCCTCCGACTGGACGGCGATCACCCTGATCGCCGGGTCGACGGCGTTGGCGACGATACAGGCGCCGGCCGCCGCGCTTCCACCGCCGACGGGGACGACGATCACGTCCGTGTCGGGCTGCTCCTCGAGGATCTCGAGCGTCTCGGTCGCGACGCCGGCGATCAGGAGTGGCTCGTTGCCGGAGTGCACGTACCGATGCCCGTGCTCGCGCGCGAGTCGCTCGCAGTGCTCGCGGGCATCGTCGTAGTCGCGGCCGTGGAAGACGAGCTCCGCACCGAGGCCGCGCATGGACGCGACCTTGACCGGATTTGCCCGCTCGGGGACACAGATCGTCGCGGGGACACCGAAGATACGGGCGGCATAGGCGATCGACTGGCCGTGGTTTCCCGTCGAGGCGGCGATGACTCCGCGCTCGCGCTCGTCGGCGCCGAGCTGCGAGACGAGGTTGACGCCGCCCCGGACCTTGAACGCGCCGACGGGCTGGTGGTTCTCGTGCTTGACGAAGACGTCGGCGGTGAGCAGGTCGTTCAGGCTGGGGTAGCCGTACAGCGGCGTCGGGCGGAGGTGCGGCGAGATGCGGCGCCGAGCGTCGAGCACGTCGGCGAGCGTCGGCAGCTGCAATCCCATCGAGGGCGACCGTAACCGAAGCTCGCGCGCCGGCGCTGTCTGCGGCGGTTACGCGCGGTGCGGCGAGATCGCAAGCGGACACGCTTCCCGAACGCCGTTAGGCGACGGCGAGCAGCAGCGCGTTGCCGGAGGGGTCGCGGACCATCGGCCCGGACGCCGTCTCCTGCGGCGCAGCTTCGAGCTGCTCGAGGCGGCGAAGGACCCGCTCGCGCTCCTCCGCGTCGGGGACGACGATCGTCGCGTGCCGAAGCGCCGCGCTTCCGGGTGGCGGCGGGAGCGCGCCGGCGCTCTCCCAGATGTTCGCGCCGAGGTGGTGGTGGTAGCCGCCGGCGCCGAAGAACGCCGCCTGCGACGCGAGCTGCGCCATCAGTGCGAACCCGAGCGCGTCGCGGTAGAAGGCAACCGTCTCCGGGATCGCTGCCACCTTCAGATGCACGTGGCCCATCACCGTTCCCGCCGGGAGCCCCTCGAACGGCTCTGACGCCGGATCGTCGAGCTCCTTGAGGAGGTCGTCGACGTCCAGCGGCAACGTCGTCAGTCGTGACCCGACCTGCCCCTCCCAAACCTCGCGCGGGCGGTCCCAGTAGATCTCGATACCGTGCCCGTCGGGGTCGGAGAGGTAGAGCGCCTCGCTGACGAAGTGATCGGAGAGCCCCACGAGTCGAACCCGGTCGCGCGCCGCGTGCGCGAGCCAGCGGGCAAGATCCTCGCGCCGCGGTAGCAGCAACGCGAAGTGGTAGAGGCCCGTGTAGCCGACCGCCGGCCGCGCGCCTGCCTCTTCGACGAGCACCAGCAGCTCGCTCGCGCCCGCGCCGAGCGACGCCCGGCCGTCACGACGGTCGAGAAGCTCGAGTCCGATGGCGCTGCGGTAGTACGCCACCGATCGCTCGAGCTCGGATACGGTGACGTGGACTGCGCCGACCGTGGTGAGCGCGGCGATCTCGGCGCGGACGGGCGAACGCCGGGCTTCCAGCTCCTCGGGATCGGCCGGAGCCGGGCCGGACGCCGGCTGCAGCGGATCGCCGCTCGTCACGCGTGCTCCAACGCCTGGCAGCGCGGGACGACGCTCGCGCCGCCCTCGTCTGCACCCTCCTCGCCGACCGCGGCTCGTCCGACGGCGGGGCGCTGTCTCAGCAGGTCGCAGCACTCGTCGAGCACGTGTACGCGAGCCTACCCCGCGCCCGCGACGCAGCGAGCAGACCTCGCTCCCGCGTCGCCGGCGC
>JALZFG010000011.1 GCA_030861645.1 Actinomycetota bacterium | reverse complement strand
GAACTGGCCACGTCCGCCGGTCTGTTTCTTGTAGCGGCCGTGTCCGCGCGACTCATTCCTGATCGTCTCGAGGTAGGGGACGCGAGGCTGCTGGAGGTCGACTTCGACGCCGAAGCGCCGCCTGAGCCGCTCGACCGCGACCTCGACGTGCATCTGGCTCATTCCCGAGAGGAGCTGCTCTCCCGTCTGCGGATCGCGGCGCAGGACGAGCGTCGGATCCTCCTCGGACAGCCGACGGAGTGACGCGGCCATCTTCTCCTCGTCGCCCTTCGACCTGGGCGTGATCGCGAAGCTCATCACCGGCTCGGGGAAGCCGAGCTGCGGGAGCTCCATCGGCCGCTCCGCGTCGAGCAGCAGGTCACCGGTGACGACGTCCTTGAGCTTCGCGACGGCCCCGATCTCGCCCGTGCCGAGCTCGGCCGTCGGGGCGTGCTCCTTGCCTTGGAGGAGCAAGAGCTGTCCGACCCGCTCCTTGCCGCGCGTCCGCGGATTGAAGACGGTCGAGTCTGACCTGAGCGTCCCCGAGAGGATGCGAAAGGCGTTGATCCGGCCGGCGAACGGGTCGGCGACCGTCTTGAAAACGAACGCCGCCGTTCCGTCGCCCTCGACCTCGATCGGCGGACCCTTCCTCGCCGGGGACGGCACGCCCTCGACGAGCAGGTCGAGCAGCGCCGTCGTGCCGAGGTTCTTGGTCGCGACCCCGCAGGCGACGGGGAAGAGCTCGTTTCGTGTCACGGCGTCCTTGAGGGCGCGCGCGACCTCGTCGGCGCCGAGCTCCTGGCCCTCCAGGTAGCGCTCCATCAGACCCTCGTCCGTTTCGACGACGGCGTCCAGCAGCCGTTCGCGGTACTCCCGCACCTGGTCCTCGAGCTCCGACGGAACGTCCGTGGGCTCGCCCTCACGCTCGCCGTCTGGGCTCGCGTACGCCTTCATGTGCAGGATGTCGACGATGCCGGTGAGCTCGTGCTCGGCGCCGATCGGGAGCGTGACCGCGACGCAGCGCTCCGAGAGCTGGGTCTGGAACTGCTCGAGCGCGCGGAAGAAGTCGGCCCGCTCGCGGTCGAGCATGTTCACGAAGACGAGGCGCGAAAGCTCGAGCCGCTCCGCCCGCTCCCACGAGCGGCTCGTCTGCACCTCGACGCCCATGACGCCGCTCGCGACCACGAGCGCCCCCTCGACGACGCGCATCGCGGCGAGCGTGTCTCCCTGGAAGCCGGGGTCGCCCGGGGTGTCGATTACGTTCGCCCTGCGCCCGTGCCAGTCCAGATGCGACACCGAGGCGGCGAGCGACATCTGCCGCCGCTGCTCGTCCTCGTCCCAGTCGGAGACCGTCGTGCCCTGCTCGACCTTGCCGAGGCGATTCGTCGCCGCCGCCTGGAACAGCAACGCCTCGACGAGCGAGGTCTTGCCGGTCCCTCGGTGACCGACGACGGCGAGGTTGCGAATCTTCTCGGGCTCCACTGGCATCTGGCTCCTACCCTCCTGGACGAGGCTGACGAGCCGATCTTATCGGCGCAGGAGTCCCCGAACGGCCATGCTCGCGAGCCACAGCGCGAGCCCCGCAGCCGCGCCCGCGATCACCCAGCCGGCCGTCTCGCCGGCGTGCGCCCCGGCGTACGCGATCCCTGCGAAGGCCGCCGCGAGCACGAGGAAGAGCGCGCCCAAGGCGCTGCGATGCGAGGGCGCGGGCATCGCGACGGACTCTAGTTCCGCGCTACTCGTCCGAGAGCAACTGCTCCCGCTCGCCTTCGTCGCGGCCGTACCCCTTGCCCTGCTGCTGCTCCTGGAGCGCGCCGCTCTCCGCGGGCGACTCGGGCGGCTGCGTGGGCGCCTGCCCTTCGCCCTCGCCCGCCGGCTCCAGCCCGCCGCTCTCAGCCGGCTCCTGCTGCTGCGGTGCCTGATTCTCGCTCACGGCTCCCCGATGCCCGCCGGAGCCCATCTACAATCCCCGAGCGGAACCCGCTAGGGGCGTAGCTCAACTGGCAGAGCACCGGTCTCCAAAACCGGGGGTTGGGGGTTCGAGTCCCTCCGCCCCTGTAGCTGGCAGTAGCAGCGATTTCCTGCAAATCGCAGGCTTTTCCTAGCCTCCAGCGCCCTCCTCGCTCAGTCCACCAGCGTCCGTGGAAATCCGCAATTTGCGGCGCGCACTGGCGCATCACTGGCGCACGACTGGCGCACGGTCGCCTAGCGTGACAACGGCGACGGCGCGCATTGCGCGGGCCCCTGGAAGAAAAGGCGCGGTAGCCTCAGCAGGCAACATGCCGGGCCGGCCACGAAAGACGCTCCGCGACCTCGTCTACGACCGGACCTTCCTTGCTCGCAAGTACGCGCACCTCCTCGACGAGGAGGAGCCCCTCGGCATTCCCGAGCTCGACGCGATCCACGAGCCCTACCAGCGCGAGCGCAACCCGGAGCGCCGGCGCGAGGACGAGCTCGAGCCGCTCAAGCCGCTCGGCCTTCACGAGGCGCGGCACACGTTCGCGTCGCTCATGATCGATGCCGGCGTGAACGCGAAGGCGCTCACGACCTACCTTGGGCACTCGTCCGTCGAGATCACGTTCGACCGCTACGGGCACCTGATGCCTGGCAACGAGAACGAGGCGGCGGCGCTGCTCGACGCCTACCTCGAGCGTGCCAACAGCCGGGCTCGCATGGCGCAACTGGAGGGGTGAGCGCGCGGCGCTAGACGGACCCGCCGCCTCCTCCTAGTATTGACCGCCTCGGTGTCCGTCCCGAAGAGTTTCTGGTGGGCTGTCGGCAGCGTCGTGGCCATGGTGATCGGCGCGTTCGGCCCGTGGGCGAAGGTGCTCTTCATCACGATCGACGGTACTGACGGAGGAAGGGATGGCTGGCTTGTCGTCGCAGCTGCGGGCGTGGCAGGGCTCGTGCTCCTGTGGTACCTGCGTGCGCGCCGAGCGTGGTTGCTCGTCGTCCCTCTGCTCGCGGGGATCGCCGGCGCAGCGACCGCAATCTACGACATCAACGACATCAACAGCTTCACGTCGAGCACGCTGGGGGTGGCCTCGTCAGCACTGAGTGGGGGATCTACCTGGCGCTCATTGGCTCGATTAGCCTCGCGATCTCTTCGGTCGCCGTCGTTGTAGAGGCGCGGCGACGCCGCGACGTCCCGGCGCCGTCGTCGGCCGCCGAACGTCTCGCGCAGGCACGCGCGAGGGCAGCGGCGGAGCTGCAGGAGCCCCGTCGCGACGGAACGGTGCGCGATCAGTAGCTCCGCAACCCCCGGTTTTGGGGGCCCGGGCCGCTCGGCTTGTCCAAGCCCGTTGTCGGCGTGCGTGCCAGTCTCAGCCGGCTTTCAGCCCGCGGTCAGCCCGCAGTCACGGCCACGCCGCCCGCAGCCCTCGCCTCTCTGCGGTGACCTCGGCGGCCAGCGGTGCCGAGGCAGCGCGACGCTAGCGGGAGTGTCTCGCCTTCTTGTCGCCGTCGTGTCGGCGACACCCACACCCCCGCGTACGCACCGTGTTCATTCGTGCGAGTAAGTAGCCGCCCCTCGGGCGCCACGGCCGTCACACGCGGTCACAGTGCGCCAGCGTGCAACGGACGAAAGACAAGGCCCCGGAGGGCTCGATTCGCGGCGATCGGCCGCGTGACTTTTAGCTCGGCGGGCCCATGGTAATGGTACGAACCCTGTTGCGGGCTTGTTCTGCTGCACCCGAATCGAGGCTCGTGCCTACGACCTCAATGAAGGTTCTTTCGCCCACCGAAAGACAGGTGACCAGTACCGCAACACCTGCGCCATTGAGCGTACCGGCACCTGCGATGTGGGGACCCGATGTAAAGCTTACCTGTAGGCCCGTCTCGCGGATTGCGAATTCCGCGTCTCTGAGTCCATCTGCTTGTGACTTCGCTCTTGTATCTGAACCGACGTGGATAGCCGGAGCTTCTTGAGCCATGATCCTCTCCTTTACTTGATTCGTCGGCTGTGCGAAACCACAGTGTCCCACCCGGGCGGAGCCTGTCAAGTCGGATAAGACGGTTCGTGGTCTGATTTAGTGAGCCACCGGGCACGCCGCAGACGCCACGCGACCCGGTGGTGCCTCCGCGCGGCGCCGACGCCGGCACGGCGTCGTGGTGGAGCTTGTCGATCAGCGCCTCGCTGTAGTTCCGCAGATCGTCCCAGCTCACATATGCGAGGTGGGACGCCGCCTTGACGTACGGGGCGGCGTGGGGCGGCAGGCAGGCGAGGGCGTCTTGGAGCCGGGCCTGCGCAGCCTGAAGATCGAGCGTCGGCGCCCCCGCCCGGCACCTGCGGAGCGCGTCGATCGCATCCGTCACGCGGCGGTTCACCTCGTCGTAGGGCGCCCGCTGCGTCTGGCGGCGCGCCGTAAGTTGAGGGCGAAGCCGGCCGCCGCGAGCGCGAGGCCGAGGCCGGTCAAGACGTAGGTGAGCAGTGACCCCATGTTCGCGGAGCCGGCGACAGCGCCGACTGCGTGCCAGTCGCGTGCCAGTTAGGGCGGATC
>JALZFG010000099.1 GCA_030861645.1 Actinomycetota bacterium | reverse complement strand
GCGCTCGAGTGCGCCGACGGCGACGCCGCGGTGACGCTCTACGAGGCGCGCCCGCGGCTCGGTGGCGCGACGTTCTCGGTCCAGCGCGACGGGCTGTGGCTCGACAACGGCCAGCACGTCTTCCTGCGTTGCTGTACGGCCTACCTCGAGTTCCTGAAGCGCCTCGGCGTCGAGTCGCGCGTCGTCCTCCAGGACCGGCTCTCGATTCCGGTCGTCGCGCCCGACGGGAGGTCGGCGAAGCTCGAGCGGACTCGTCTCCCCGCGCCGCTCCACCTCGCGGCGGCGATCGCCCGCTACGAGTTCCTCACCCCGCGCGAGCGGCTGCACGTCATCCCTGCCGTGCTCGCGCTCCGGCGCGTCGGTCTCGACGACACGTCGCTCGATGAGCGCACGTTCGCCGAGTGGCTGCACGAGCACGGGCAGTCGCCGCAGGCGGTGAGCGCGCTCTGGAATCTCATCACCCTTCCCGCTGTCAACCTCCCCGCGAGCGAGGCGTCGCTCGCGCTCGCGGCGAAGGTCTTCAAGACGGGGCTGCTCGAGGATGCCGCCGCCGCCGACATCGGGTATGCGGCTGTTCCCTTGCAGCAGCTGCACGGTGACGCCGCCGCGCGCGCGCTCGCGGAGGCCGGCGTCGAGACGCATGTCCGCGCGCGCGTGTCGGCGCTCGAGGAGCTCTCGGCGGACGCGATCGTGATCGCGGTTCCGCCCGAGGACGCGATGGAGCTCGTGCCGCCCGGTGCCCTCGCCGCGGACCCGCGCGGCCTCGGGGCGTCACCGATCGTGAACGTCCACGTCGTCTACGACCGGCGAATCACGGAGCTTCCGCTCGCCGCCGGATTGGAGACGCCGGTCCAGTTCGTCTTCGACCGGACGGCCTCGGCTGGCCTTGAGCGCGGGCAGTACCTCGCCGTGTCGATCTCGGGAGCGAGCGGTTACGAGACGTGGACGCTGGACGATCTCCGCGCGGTCTTCGTCCCGGCGCTCGCCGAGCTCTTTCCCGCCGCCCGCACCGCACGCGTCGAGCGCTTTCTCGTCACGCGCGAGCCGCAGGCGACGTTTCGCGGCGTTCCCGGGAGCGCACGCCTCCGCCCCGGCCCCCGCACCGGCATCCCCGGCCTCTACGTGGCCGGCGCATGGACGGACACCGGCTGGCCGGCAACGATGGAGGGCGCCGTCCGGAGCGGGAAAGCAGCGGCGCGCGAGGCATCCGCCCACGTGGCAGCGCGCGTCGACGTGAAGCGACCGAGCCGAGCCCGACAGGAGGTGACGTGACGCAGACGCTGCCCGCGTCGCTCGCGCGCACGCGCGAGCTCGTCTCGCCGCGTCTCCGCGAGGTCGCGGACCGGCTCTCACCCGGCATCAGGACGGTGATCTCCTACCATCTCGGGTGGATCGACGCCGAGGGCGCGCCGAGCGCGAACGAGGGCAAGGGCGTGCGCCCGGCGCTTGCGCTCCTCTCCGCCCGCGCGGCGGGCATGCCGGCCGAGGTCGGCCTCGACGGCGCTGTCGCGGTCGAGCTCGTCCACAACTTCTCGCTCCTTCATGACGACATCATGGATCGCGACCATGAGCGCCACCACCGGCGAGCCGCATGGAAGGTGTTCGGCGAGGCGCGAGCAATCCTCGCGGGAGACGCCCTCGTCACGCTCGCGCTCGAGCTCCTCCTCGAGCCCGCTGGCGAGGAGCGCGCGCGGGCGGCCGCGTTGCTGACACGCGCGACGGCCCGGATGATCGACGGACAGTCGCAGGATCTCGCGCTCGAGGGCCAAACGGAGGCGAGCCTCGCCGACTGTCTCGGGATGATCGCCGCCAAGACGGGTGCGCTGCTGTCGTGCGCGAGCTCGATCGGCGCGGTGCTCGCCGGCGCACGCGCGGACGTCGTCGAGCCGCTCGCGTCGTTCGGCGAGCACGTGGGGGTCGCCTTCCAGGCGGTCGACGATCAGCTCGGCATCTGGGGACGGCCCGAGGAGACGGGCAAGCCGGCCTGGAGCGACCTCCGGCAGCGCAAGAACTCGCTCCCCGTCGCCGCCGCGCTGGAGTCGGGAGCCATGGAAGCGGAAGAGCTCCGCTCCCTGCTCGCCGGCACCGATTGGCTGTCGGAGGAAGAG
>JALZFG010000088.1 GCA_030861645.1 Actinomycetota bacterium | reverse complement strand
GTGACCAGGCGAGCGAGCTCTTCGGCGCGCTCCTCGAGGACGCGCGCGGCTCTCGCGACGATCTGACCTCGCCGGACGGGCGAGGTCGCGCGCCAGTCAGAGAAGGCGGCGTGGGCGGCTGCGATCGCGTCGTCCGCATCCTCTGCGGTTGATAGGGGGACGCTGGCGAGGACGTCGCTTGGCTGCGCGGGGTTGACGTCCGAAATCGTTCGCTCGCCGCGCGAGGCGACCCAGCACCCGCCGATGAAGTTGTCGAGCGTACGAACCGTGGCCTTCATCACCAAGCTCTTGCTGCAGACGCGGGTTGCTTGATACACGATCTCCGCCGACAGCGAGGCGAAAGCGAGGTCACCGCGAGCGTTACCCAGAGGGCGCCGACGCCGATACTGACGGTTGCGCCGGCGCCGAAAGCGCTTCGAGGAGCTCGTCAAGGGATTCGAGCGTCTGGTGATCGAGCTCGGTCGCGGGCGCGCGAAGGTTCGCACCGACGATCGCCCCGCGGCGACGGAGGATCTCCTTGCGCACGCCGAGACCGACGCCCGGTTGCGCCTCGAAGACGAGGAGCGGAAGCGCCCGCGCGAAGACGCCACGCGCGTGCGCGCGGTCGCCTGCGTTGTGCGACTGCACGATCTCCACGAGGAGCTCGGGGCAGGCGAAGCCCGTCATCGTGCCGACGGCGCCCGCCTGGAGCTCCTGCAGTAACGCAACCCCACCGAGCCCGCCGAAGACCGGCAGTCCAGGGGCGAGCGAGCGAACACGGGCGGTCTTGGTCGCGGTGGGGGGGTCCTCGAGCTTGATGGCCGAGCCTGGGGGCAGGACTTCGGTGAGCTCCGCGAGAAACTCGGCCGGCAGGCGGATTCCACTCGAGGCAGGATGGTCCTGCACGACTACGGGGAGGCCGGCGGCGTCTGCGACGCGCCGGAAATGCTCGCGTAACGGAGGCCCCGCGCCGGTAGCGGGCGGCGGCGAGAGCATCACGGCCGACGCGCCCGCCCGCATCGCGATGCGCCCGCGTGCTGCCGCTACCACCGTCGCAGGGTGCGAGATGCCGACGATCACATCGACGCGTCCTTCCGCTTCTTGCACGACGAGCGAGAGCACCCGCTCACGTTCCGCGTCGGCAAGACGATCGGCCTCGCCGAGCACGCCGAGCGCGAGGACACCCGCGACGCCGGCGGTCACGTAGTAGTCGACGAGCGTACGAAGGCTCTCGTCGTCCAGCGACTCGTCGGCCGCGAACGGCGTCGCGAGGACGCTGTGGACTCCGGCGGCGAGCGCTATTCCAGGGTCTCCGCGTAGCGATCCGGCATGACTCCCGTCGCGAGCCCGAACGCGGGTCGGGCACCGGCGCCGATTCCGAGCTCACCGCGGTAAGGATGGTCGGCGACGAAATCCCAGTCGATCTCGATACCCAGACCGGGGTTGCGCGGAAGCTCGACGACGCCGTCGTGCACATTGAATGGCTCGCGCACGAGCTCCGTCTGCAAGGGGTTGTACGTGCGGTCGAACTCGAGGATGATCGCGTTCGGGATCGCCGCGACCAGGTGGAGCGAGGCGGCGACGGTAAGGGCGTCGCTGAACGTGTGCGGAGCGGCGGCAGCGTGGAAGGCGCCCGCGAGCTCGAAGATCCTGCGGGCCTCAGAGATGCCGCCGGTCCGTGAGGCGTCCGCCTGGATGACGTGGACGCCGCCGCACGCGATCAGGGGGAGAAACTCCCAGCGGGTGTACATGTTCTCGCCCGTCGCGATACGGACGTCGAGGCGATCGGCGAGAAACCGATGGCCGTCGAGGTCGTCGACCGGGAGCGGTTCCTCGAAGAACAGGATGTTGAGGCGCTCGAGCTGACGGCCCACCTTGAGCGCGAGGTGGCGCGAGTAACACTGGTTGGCGTCGACGATGAGGTCGACGTCCGGTCCCACCTCGTCGCGCGCAGCGGCGATCGACTCGAGGTCGTTGCGGAGATCGAGGCCGACCTTCACCTTGACCGCGCGGAAGCCCTCGTCCACGAAGGTCCGAGCCTGCGCGGCCACGTCTTCCGGAGGGCCCCAGTAGACGGAACTCGCGTAGGCGGGAACGGGGTCGTGGACGGGGCCGCCGAGGAGGTCGTACACGGGCGCGCCGAGCGCTTTTCCTTTGATGTCCCAGAGGGCGATGTCGATCGCCGAGAGGATCGCGACTCCCATTCCGTGCCGGCCGAACACGCGCACGATCATCCCGTAGTAGAACTTGTCCCACAGGTGCTCGATCCGGCGCGGATCCTCTCCGACGAGGATGGGAGCGAACGTCCGGTCGATCAGTGTCGCGACCGAGCCGAGATCCAGCGACGCGCTTCCGAAGGAACAGGGGCCGATCCCCGTGATCCCCTCGTCAGTCGCGATCTCGACGAACGCGGCCTGTCGCGCCAGCTTGAGTCCAGCTCCACTTCGAACCCGCTGCTCCTCGGGAATCGGGCAGTGCACGAGGTGCGTCTTGACGTCCGTAATCCTCATTGCAGGACCGTGCGGTAGAGCTGCTCGAGGTCGGCGCGCGTGACGGCTCTTGGATTCGTGACGATGTTTCGGCTCGTCATGGCGTCCTCCACGAGCGCCGCCACGTCCACGTCGGCGGGATCAACGCCGAACTCGCGCAGGCTGGCCGGAAGCCCGACATCCGCGAGCAGCCCGGCGACGGCCTCGACGCCCCGGTCGGCGGCCTCACCCTCGGCGAGTCGGGCGACGTTCTCCCCGAGCGCCTCCGCGATCTCGGCGAGCCGCTTCACGCAAGCGGGAGCGAGGAAGGCGAGGCCGGCCGGCATAAAGATGGCGTTGGCAACGCCGTGGGGGACGCCGTGCCGTGCCGTCACGGGCGTCGACGCTGCGTGGACGATCGCGTTCGCGTTCATATTGAAGGCGATCCCCGCCATCGTGCTCGCAAGGGCCATGTGGGCGATCGCCTCGCGCTCGCGGTCGTGGACCGCCTTGCGCAGGCTCCGACCGATAAGCCGGATCGCCCCGATGTTGATCGCGTCGAGAAGCGGATCCGCACCCCGATTGAGATACGACTCGACGGCATGGCAGAGCGCGTCGGCGCCCGTCGCCGCCACCACCGTCGACGGTGCCGCGAGGACCAGCTCGGGGTCGACGAGCGCGACCCGCGGTGCCAGCCTGCGCGAGACGTAGCCGAGCTTGCGGTTCACGTCCGGGTCGGTGATGACGGCGTTGAACGTCACCTCCGAACCCGTCCCGCACGTGGTCGGGACG
>JALZFG010000062.1 GCA_030861645.1 Actinomycetota bacterium | reverse complement strand
CTGCCGGCCCCGCTACGGCTGCCGCTCGACACCTGCCTGCTCAGCGACGGCGTGACGCTGCTCTCGCGCTCCGCGGGCCCGAACGTCGGCTCCGACCACCTGCCGCTCATCGTCGAGCTCGGCGCCGCGGATACCGTCGCCGCGCTCGCAGCGAGCGGCGTCGGGTAGCGCCTGTCCGAACGGCTTCCGGCCCGTCCGCCGGTGGCCTAGGCCTTCGCGGGCGCCTGGATGTCCCGCTGCGCCGGCTCGCCGCGGCGAAGCTCGCGGCTCCGCTCCGCCTCGGCGTTCACCTCCGCGCCGAACAGCAGCGCGAGGCCAGAGAGCCAGAGCCAGGTGAGCATGATGATCACGGCGGCGAGCGACCCCCAGGCCTTGTTGTAGGAGCCGAACATCGAGACGTAGACGGCGAACGCGCCCGACACCGCGAGCCAAATCGCGACGGCGATGACCGAGCCGAGCGTGAGGAACTGCCAGCGCGGATGGTCGACATTCGGGCCGAGGTAGAGGATCGCCGCGAACGCGAGCAGGAGGCCGACGATCAGCACGGGCCACTGCGCCGCCCACCAGATCCAGCCGAAGACATCCTCCAGCCCGAGCAGCTCGCCGATCCACCCGGAGAGTTGCGGCCCGAGAACGAGGAGCCCGAAGACGAGGAGGAACGCGACGAACGCGCACGCGAGCATCGCCAGCGCGGTCAGCCGCTGCGCAACGAAGCCGCGCGTCTCGTCGCGGTCGTACGCCCGGTTGAGGGCGCGGATGAGCGCGTTCATCGCGCCCGTCGCCGTCCAGAGCGCAACCGCGGTCCCGACGGCGATCAGGAGGACGCCGCCTCCCCGGTTCTGGGTCACCTGCGTCAGGGCGTCGCGTAGGAGCTCGACCGTCTCCGGTGGGACGACGTCTCCGACCTTGTCGAGCACGGTGGTGATCGCGTCCTCACCCGCGAGGAGGCTGAAGACGCCGACGGCAAGCAGGAGCACGGAAGGAATCGCGAGAAAGGTGTAGTAGGCGAGCGCCGCGGCGGCGTCCGTGATCTGGTCGTCGATCGCCTCCTTCACCGCGCGTTGTGCGACGGCGAGGTAGTCGCGGCGGGAGAGGTCGCTGACGCCGGGATCGCGCAGCCGCCGCTCGGTCGGCTCAGGCTGTGGCTCGGGCGCCGCCTCCGGTCGAACGGGCGGGGCGACGCGGTCGCGCCGCTGCTCGTCGTCTCGGGCGACGCTCATGCGCAAGCGCTTTCCACGCCCGTTGCCGACGGAAACGCACGGGCCCGACGCCAGACGCGCGCGCGCCGTCCAACCCAGCCGCGTAGTGTTTGCGCCTGACGGCGGAAGGGGGTGCGAAACCTGGAGAAGCGGCTCGGGTTTCTCGGCAGGGCGTATGGCGAGGCTGCGTTGCGCCGCTACCACCGCTCGAGGACGCGGCTGACCACCGCCGCGCTCGCCGCGCTCCCCGCGCGGTCGCCGAGGCCGAAGGCATGACCGACACGCGTGAAGAGTTCGGCCGGCTGCTCTCGCTCTACGACGGCGTGCTCATCGCTGCGGCAGCCGTCGTGTTCGCAGTCGTCCTCTTCGCCCTCGTCCGCTACCGCCGGCGGGAGGGACAGGCCGCGAGCGGGCGGAGCGACGCGCCGGTCGTCGAGTCGCTGTACGCGCTTACGCTGGCGCTGGTCGCGGCCGTCCTGGTCGCGTTCACGTTCCGCGCCGAGGACCGCGTGACCCGCGTCGTCGACGACCCCGGATTGCGGATCGACGTCACCGCCTTCAAGTGGCAGTGGCGGTTCGCGTACCCGGGCAAGGGCGTTCGCCCCGTCGTCGGAAGCGAGGGAGCGCCCGCGCGGCTGGTCGTCCCCGCGGACACGACGATCGGCTTCACGCTGACGTCGCGCGACGTCATCCACTCGTTCTGGGTACCCGAGACGCGCTTCAAGCGCGACGCGTTCCCGAAGCGGACGACGCAGTTCGACCTCGTCTTCTCCGAGCGGGGAACGTTCACGGGCCGCTGCGCCGAGTTCTGTGGTCTGCGCCACGCCGACATGACGTTCACGGTCGAAGTGCTCTCGCCGGCGAGCTTCCGAAGCTGGCTGGCACAGCGGCGAACGCGGTCGCGCGCGCAGGCGAGGGGGGCGGGGCAGCCATGACGGCCGTCGCGCGTCCCGAGGCGCGGCCGGTCGGGATCCTCCGCTGGGCGGCGGGCACCGACCACAAGCGCATCGGCGTCCTGACCGGGCTGACCGCGCTCGGCTTCTTCCTGACGGCGGGGGTATTCGCCCTCTTGATGCGGCTCGAGCTCTCCGCCCCGGGAATGCAGATCCTGTCGAGGGACTCGTACAACGAGCTCTTCACGGCGCACGGCTCCGACATGGTGTACCTCGTCATCACGCCGTTCGCGATCGCGCTCGGCGTGTACTTCGTCCCGCTCCAAGTCGGCGCCGCGGAAATCGCTGCGCCGCGGCTCTGCCTGATCGGCTACTGGCTCTACCTCTTCGGCGGGCTCACCATCTACAGCGGCTTCCTCACGTCGGGCGGCGCGGGCAGGGCGGGCTGGACGGCGTTCTATCCGCTGTCGGACACGATCAACACGCCCGGGACGGGGATGGATCTCTGGATCTTCGGCGTGATCCTCGCGACGGGCGGGATGGCGATCCAGGCCGGGTGCATCCTGGCCACCCTCCTCACGCTCCGCGCCCCCGGCATGACGATGCTGCGCCTGCCCGTCTTCTCGTGGGCGATGGTCCTCACGACCCTGATGGTGGTCACCGCCTTCCCCGTCGTCGTGACGGCGATGGGCCTGCTCGAGGCAGACCGCCTGGGAGCGGACGTCTTCGCCTCGAGCGGGGGCCCGGCGACCTACCAGCACCTGTTCTGGTTCTACGGCCATCCGGTCGTCTACGTGATGTTCTTTCCGTTCGTCGGCGCCGCCGGCGAGGTCGTCGCCGTCTTCGCGCGCCGGCGCTTCTTCGGCTACCACGCGATGGCGATCTCGCTGATCGTGTTCGCCGCGCTCTCGATGAGCGTCTGGGCGCACCACATGTTCGCGACCGGGCAGGTCCAGAACGAGTACTTCTCGCTCACTTCGACGGCGCTCCTCGTCCCGGCGGGGATCGAGTACTTCGACCTGATCGCGACGATGATCGGCGGCGCGATCCTGCTGCGAACACCGATGCTGTTCGCGGTCGCGTTCGTCCTCCAGTTCCTGGTCGGCGGCCTATCGGGGATCTTCACGGCATCGCCGCCGCTCGACTACCACGTGCACGACAGCTTCTTCGTCGTCGCGCACTTCCACTACACGCTCTTCGCGGGGAGCCTGTTCGCGTTCTTCGCGGCCGTCTACTACTGGTTTCCGAAGGTCACGGGCGCGCTGCTCCGCGAAGGGCTCGGGAAGCTCCACTT
>JALZFG010000052.1 GCA_030861645.1 Actinomycetota bacterium | reverse complement strand
GAACAGCACCCGGCCGACGAGCCGGCCGCAGCGGACCTCGAGGTTGGGCCGCTCCATCGCCGGATGCAGGTACGCGCGCGCCGCGCTGAGGCGGGTCCCGTGGTGCAGGTTGCGGTCGAACGCCGCGAAGCCCTCCTGGCGGTAGCCGTTCACGTCCTCCGTGAGCGAATGCCCCGCCTGCTGCACCGCTTCGAAGAAGGCGCGGAAGAGCGGCCCCGTCGCCGGCCCGCGCTCGAGCACGAGTGGCCCCTCGTGCCCGCGGTAGGGGTCGTCCTCGCGCGCGGCGAGGCAGTTCTCCATCCGTTTGAAGTACGGCAGGCAGTGCGCGTAGCTCCACCGCTCGAGCCCCGGCTCGGCCGCCCACTTCTCGTAGTCGAGCGGATTGCCGCGCTGGAAGATCATCCCGTTGATCGAGCTCGAGCCGCCGAGGACCTTCCCGCGCGCGTGGTAGACGCGGCGGCCGCCCATGTACGGCTCCGGCTCCGACTCGTACCGCCAGTCGTAGAAGCGGCTCCCGATCGGGAACGCGAGCGCGGCCGGCATCTGGATGAAGAGGTCCCAGCTCCAGTCGGGTCGGCCGGCCTCGAGGACGAGGACGCGGGTGGACGGCTCGGCGCTGAGCCGGTTCGCGAGCACGCAGCCCGCGGAGCCGCCGCCGACGACCACGAAGTCGTACGGGGGCTTGCTCACGGCCAGAATGTATCGCGCCGCGCGCTCGGCGAGCGCGCGTGCCTCCGCGCCGCGCGACATACTCGAGTGATGCCGCGCGCGGTCGTGTTCGACTTCAACGGGACGCTGTCGGACGACGAGCGGATCCTCTGCGAGATCTTCATCCAGCTGTTCGCGAAGCACGGGAAGCCGCTCTCGGCGCACGAGTACTTCGACGAGCTCGCCGGCCTCCCCGATCCGGAGATCGTCCGGAGGTGGCTCGGCCACGATCACCCCGAAGTGGACGCCGTGATCGCCGAGCGCGTGCGGCGGTTCAGGGCGCGGGTGCACGACGGCTCGAGCATCCACGAGCCCGTTCGTGAGGCCGTGCGCTACGCGGCGAAGCGCGTCCCGGTCGCGATCGTCTCCGGTGCGGTGCGCGCGGAGATCGAGCCGGTCGTCGAGGCGGCGGGGCTGGCGCCGCTGCTCACCGGGATCGTCTCGTCCGACGACGTCGCGGAAGGGAAGCCGGACCCGGAGGGGTACCTGCGCGCGCTCGAGCTCTTCGACGGCGTACGTCCCGAGGACGTGGTCGTGCTCGAGGACACCGAGGCGGGCGTCGCGGCGGCGAAGGCGGCGGGGATGCGAGTGATCGCGAAGGCGGGAACGGTCGACCCCCGCCGACTCGTCCAGGCCGACGAGCTCGTCGAGGCGATCGACGCCGAGCTGATGAAGCGGATCCTCGGTTGACGCTTGTCATCGCGCACCGCGGCGCCTCCTGGGAGCTGCCGGAGAACACGCTGCCGGCGTTCGAGCGCGCGATCGAGGTCGGCGCCGACTACGTCGAGCTCGACGTCCACGCGACCGCCGCCGGCGAGCTCGTCGTCACGCACGAGCCTCCGGCGAGCGCTCTCGCGCGCGCAGACGCTCTGCCAAGTCTCGAGGAGGTGCTCGAGCTCTGCCGCGGCCGAATCGGCGTGATGGTCGAGCTGAAGACCCCGTACCGATACCGGCGGCACGACGTGGTGCCGCGGACGCTCGCGCTCCTCGACGACGAAGCCGTCCTCGTCTCCTTCGAGGCCGGCGCGATCGCGCTCGCGCGCGCGTTGCGCCCGCGGTTACGCACGCTGCAGCACGTCGCCTCCGTCCCGATGCGGGTCGCGGCCGCTCGCGGCTGCTGGGCGGTCGGGCTCGAGGATCCGCGCGCGACGCCGCGCGTGCTCGCCGCTGCACGGCGCCTCGGCGTGGCAACGACCGTCTACACGGTGAACGACACGGCGAGGATGCGGAGCCTGGCGGAACTCGGCGTGACGGGCATCTTCACCGACCGCCCGGAGGTCGCTCGGCGCGTGCTCGGCCCGCGCTCCGCGTCTAGACGATTGATCGATGAGGGCGATCACTCGTCGTGCTGACGAGGCCGCTGCGCGGCCTCACGGTGAATCCAAGCGCCGCAGCGGCTTCTGGCCGCTGCCGCGATGCTGCCGGAGAACGTTTGATCGGGTGTTCCGATCAAACGTCTAGGGTGCACACCTGAACGGAGCCGCGATGGCAACTGACGTCGAAGCGCTGATCGACTGCGACTTCCACAACGGCTGGCGCGACGCGCGCGTCCTGCTGCCGTACCTCGACCCGTACTTCCGCGACTTCCTCGAGCGCGGCGAGCTCCCGGGCGGGAGGGACTCGTTCCCGCACGCGCACCGCCCGTGGCTCCACCCGGAAGGGTTCATGCGGACGGACGCCGTTCCCGCGGACGGCGCGACGCCAGGATCCGACTACGAGCTGGCGCGCGAGCAGCTGCTCGACCGCTATGGCGTCGAGTACGCGATTCTCACCGGCGAGGAGGCGATCGAGGTGTCGACGCTCGCGAACCCGCACCTCGCCACCGCGCTCGCGCGCGCCTACAACGACTGGATGCTCGACGAATGGCTGCCGCGCGACCCGCGGCTCAAGGGGTCGCTCGTCGTCGCGCCGCAGGACCCCCACGCCGCCGCCGAGGAGATCCGCCGGCTCGGCGGCCATCCCGACATCGTCCAGGTGCTCGTCTCGACGGGCTCGCAGCGCCCATACGGCGATCCGTTCTACCACCCGATCTGGGATGCGGCCGCGGAGGTCGGGCTCCCCGCGGCGGCGCACCTGGGCGGCCAGGGCGGCATGAACACGAATCCAACAGGGTGCGGGCCCCCGACCTTCTTCTGGGAGGCGCACGCGCTCCTGTGCGAGACGGGGATGGGACACGTCGCGAGCCTCATCGCCCACGGCGTGTTCGAGCGCTGGCCGAACCTCCGCTTCGTCCTGATCGAGTGCGGCGTCGCCTGGCTTCCCGGGATCATCTGGCGGCTCGACGCCGACTACAAGGCGCTGCGCAAGGAGACGCCGTGGCTGAAGCGGCTTCCCAGCGAGTACGCGCGCGACCACATCCGGCTGACGACCCAGCCGCTGGAGCGGGCTGCCGAGAGGCGCCACCTCTGGAGCCTGCTCGAGGCGATCGACGCCGAGCACACGCTGCTGTACGCATCGGACTACCCGCACTGGGACTTCGACGACCCGACGCGGCTGCCGCTCCCCGACGAGTGGAAGCGGCGGATCTTCGCGGAGAACGCCCGCGAGCTGTACGGACTGCCGGTGCCGGCCCAGCCCGCGCATGCCTGACGAGCGCGAGCCGCGCCGGCTCTTCGTGTGTGACGCCGCCGACCTCCAGCCCGGCGGACGCGCCCTCGTGACGGTCGACGGGCTCAGCATCGGCGTCTTCAACGTGCGCGGTCGCCACTACGCCCTGCACAACCGCTGTCCGCACGCCGGCGGCGCGCTTTGCGAGGGCCCGATCACGGGAACGGCGGCGGCGACGCCCGACTTCCGCTACGCGTACGAGCGCGAAGGAGAGATCCTGCGCTGCGCGTGGCATGGCTGGGAGTTCGAGGTCGAGACGGGGCGCTCGCTCGTCGATCCGCGGATCCGGGCCAGGACGTATCCCGTCGAGGTCGTCGACGGCAGGCTCTACGTCCTCGTCTGAGACCTTCGCCTGCCCCTTCGCCTACCGGCTGAGGCTGAGTTGACGCGACCGGGTGTTGAGGCGCATTCCGCCGGCAGCGCGCACGAGAGCTCCTGGCTCGGCGTCGCGGTTGAGCCGTTCAACATGCAGCCTCGGCCCGATGCCGGGGGAGGTCAGCCGCGGCGCAGCCGTGCGTGTCCGAACGGCGCCCAGAAGTCCTCGCCGCGGACGTAGCGGTCGCGGGAGTCGTCGGGCGGGACG
>JALZFG010000051.1 GCA_030861645.1 Actinomycetota bacterium | reverse complement strand
CTCGAGGTCGAGGTGGTTCGTCGGCTCGTCGAGGAGGAGGAAGTTCGCGCCCGAAGCGACGAGAAGTGCGAGCGCGAGGCGCCTTCGCTCGCCGCCGGAAAGAGCTGAGACGGGCTTCTGATGGCTGTCCCATCCCGAGAAGAGGAAGCGCCCGAGCAGAGCCTGCGCGTCAGGGCGGAGAAGCCCCGTTGCCCGCTGCGCGCACTCGAGCACCGATCCTCGCTCGTCGAGTTCCATCGTGTCCTGTGAGAAGTATGCGAGCTGAACGCCGTGGCCAAGCCGGACGGTGCCTGCCACCGGCGCGCGCTCGGCGACGATCGTCTGGAGCAGCGTCGTCTTTCCGGAGCCGTTCGGACCGACGAGCGCCACGTGCTCGCCGCGCTCGAGCGCGAACGACGTCTCGCGGAGGAGCGTCCGGTCTCCCGCCGCAATCAGGAGGTTCTCGGCCTCGACGACCGTCCGCCCGCTGCGCGCGGGCTTCAGGAACTCGAAGCCAAGGGTCCGGCGCGGGCGCGTGTGGCGCTGGAGCTCGTCGGCGGCCTGGGCACGCTCCTTCTCCAGGCGCGCAATGTGCGTGAGCTTCGCCTGGGCCTGCTTCGCCTTCGTCTTCTTGTAGCGGAAGCGCTCCACGAACCGCTCGAGCCGTGCGATGTCGTCGGCGGTCCGCTCCGCGACCCTTGCGGCCGCCTGCGCCCGCGCGGCCTTCTCCCGGCGCCAGGCGTGCCACGGCCCGGGGAAGAACAGCGATCGACCGTTCTCGAGCTCGAGCACGGCGGTCGTCGTCGCCTCGAGAAACCAGCGGTCGTGGGCAACGAGGATGACGGCTGCGTCGAGTGACTGCAGCTCGCGTTCGAGCCACTCGAGGTTCTCGACGTCGAGATGGTTCGTGGGCTCGTCGAGAAGCAGCAGATCTGGATCGCCCGCGAGGGCGCGCCCGAGCGAGGCGCGTGTCAGCTCGCCGCCCGAGAAGGTCGAGAGCGGTCGGTCGAGATCGCCGTCGGCGAAACCGAGGCCGCGGAGCGCCGACAGCGCGCGCTCCCGCCACGTGTACCCGCCGGCGTGCTCGAGCCGCGCCTGCGCCTCGGAGTACCGCCGCAGCGTCTCCGGCGCGTGGTCGCCGGCCGCCATCGCTGCCTCGAGTCGGCGCAGCTCCGCCTCCGTCGCCACGAGGTCGGACGCGCCGGAGATTGCGTACTCGCGGAGCGTCAGGCCGTGCTGGCGCGGCGGACGTTGATCGTGCAAGGCGACCCGCGTCCCCTTCTCGAACGCGAGCTCGCCGCCGTGCAGGTTGGTCTCGCCCGCGAGGATGCGCAGCAGCGTCGTC
This sequence comes from Actinomycetota bacterium, assembly GCA_030861645.1. Taxonomy (GTDB): domain Bacteria; phylum Actinomycetota; class Thermoleophilia; order Gaiellales; family Gaiellaceae; genus JALZFG01. Next base: position 9,871 of record JALZFG010000051.1, on the reverse strand, counting down.
TTGCCCGCCCCGTTCGGGCCGGACAGCGAGAGCCGGTCGCCGCGCTCGACCGAGAACGAGACGCCGTCGAACAACGGCACGCCGGCGAGCTCCCTGCGGACGTTGGAGGCGATGACGACGGCCATGCAGGTAGCGTAGAGCGAGGAGTCCACGAGAAGAGCGACGGTCGAGCAGCGCTCGGCGCCGCGCCGAGCACGACGGGCAGGGCGTCGGATTATTGGTCGGCATGAACATCGAAGCCGCCGTTCCCTCGGCTCTCGCCGTCCACCCGGCGGTTCGGGACGTCCGCCTGATCGGCTCGCGCGGCGAAGCGCGCGCCCACGACCTCTCCGACTGGGACTTCGCGGTCGATACGGACGACTTCGAGTCCGTCTCGAGCGACCTTCCGAAGCTCGTCGCTCCCCTGCGCCCCGTTGCCGAGCAGTGGGATCCCTACTCGGCACACGCCTGCTACATGCTGATGCTTCCCGGCCCGACGAAGGTCGACCTCCTCTTCCTCGACGAACGGCGGGAGTGGTCGCCCGCCTGGGAGCCGTCGCCGGCGACCCTTGCCGCGATCGATCAGCACTTCTGGGACTGGATCCTGTGGCTCGAGCAGAAGCGGCGCGGGGGGCGCGAAGACGTTCTTCGCGCGGGACTCGACGACATGTATCGCCTCCTGCTGGGGCCGATCGGCGTGCGCTCTCGGCCGCGGTCGGTGGGCGCGGCACTCGCGGGCTATCTCGACGCCCGCGCCCGCCTCGAGCGCGAGTACGGCGTCAGCGTGCCGCGCCGTCTCGAGCACGTGGTGCTTCCCGCGATCGCGACCGAAAACGGAGCAGGCTGAAGCGAGCGGCAGGGACATTCCGCTACGGGTGCGGGCGTGGCCCTTGGCCCGCCGGCGTGACCGTTATGCGGCGACGGGTGCGCCGACGAGCCGGCGCGCCGCGTTCGCGATGTGCTCGGCGTCGATCCCTGCGGCCGCGAGGAGCTCGGCGGGCTTGCCGGACTGCGGCATCTCGCGCACAGCGAGCTTGACGACCCGCGGCGCATCCTCACGCTCGGCGAGGGCCGACAGGACGGCCTCGCCGATCCCGCCCTCCGGCCAGTGGTCCTCGACCGTGATCAGCCGCCCCCCCGTCGCCTCCGCGGCGTCGTGGAGCGTCTCCGCGTCGATCGGCTTCAGCGAGTAGAGGTCGATCACGCGCGCGCGCACTCCCTCCGCCGCGAGCAGATCCGCCGCCTGAAGCGCCTCGTGCAGGGTGATCCCTGCGGCCACGATCGCCACGTCGTCGTCGTCGGAAGCGCGCACGACGCGGCTGCCGCCGATGCGGAACTCCTCGTCGGGCGCGTAGATGACAGGCGACGCCGCTCTCGTCGTCCGCAGGAAGACGATCCCGTCCCGGTCTGCCATCTCGGCGACGAGCCTCGCGGTCTGATTTCCATCGCAGGGGTAGAGGACGGTGCTGCCGTGCACCGCGCGGAACGCGGCCAGATCCTCGAGGCCCATCTGTGAAGGGCCGTCCTCGCCGATGGAAACGCCGGCGTGCGAGCCGCAGAGCCTCAGGTTCGCCCGGCTGACCGCGGCCATCCGCACGAAGTCGTACGCGCGGGTGAAGAACGCGGCGAAGGTCGAGGCGAACGGCTTCCAGCCTCGCACCTGGACGCCGACGGCCGCGGCGATCATCTGCTGCTCGGCGATGAACATCTCGAGGTAGCGCTCTGGGTGCGCCTCCGCGAACAGCTCGGCGAAGGTCGAGTTGTTCACCTCGCCGTCGAGCGCGACGACGTCGCCGCGGGCGTTCCCGAGCGCGGCCAGCGCGTCGCCGTAGGCCTTGCGGGTCGCGACCTTGTCACCGACCTCGTAGCGTGGAAGCTCGAGCGCTCCGGCCGTCTGGAAGCGATGCGGGTCGGCTTCCCCGACCGGCTTCGGAACCTCCACGACGATGTGCCGCTCGCCGCCGAGCTCCTCGATCGCGTGCTCCGGGTTCTCGAGCGCCTTCCCGTGGAAGCCGTTCTTGTTCTCGACCTCGGGCACGCCCTTCCCCTTCAGCGTCCGCGCGACGATCGCCGTCGGCCGGCCTTCCGTCGCGATCGCTTCCGCGTAGGCCTGGTCGATCTCCCCGAAGTCGTGGCCGTCGATCGCGATCGCGTGCCAGCCGTACGCGCGCGCCCGCTCCGTATACGAGAAGAGATCCCAGCCGTGCATCGTCTCGCCGCGCTGGCCGAGGCGATTGACGTCGATGATCGTGACGAGGTTGTCGAGCTCGTAGTACGCCGCGTGCTCGAATGCTTCCCAAACCGAGCCCTCGGCCATCTCGCTGTCGCCGCACAGGACCCACGTGCGGTAGCCGAGCCGGTCGAGGCGCTTCCCGGCGAGCGCGACGCCGACGCCGATCGGAAGCCCTTGCCCCAGCGATCCCGTCGCGACGTCGACCCACGGCAGGACGGGAGTCGGGTGGCCCTCGAGGCGGCTCCCGAACGTGCGGTAGGTGAGGAGCTCCTCGTCGGAGATCGCGCCGACCGCCTTGTAGACGGAGTAGAGAAGGGGCGAAGCGTGTCCCTTCGAGAAGATGAGGTGGTCGTTGTTCGGGTTCTCGGGGTGCTGGAAGTCGTAGCGGAGGTGTTTCGAGATCAGTACCGCCATCAGGTCCGCGGCCGACATGCCGGAAGTCGGGTGCCCCGAGTTCGCGACGGCGCTCGCCCTGATCCCATCGACGCGCAGCTGCTGCCCGAGCTCATGCCAGCGCTCCAGCTCGTTCATCCCCTCTCCATCCTCTCGGTCGTGGCCAACCGACCCATTCTACGACTGCCCGTGCCGTGTAACGTAGGCGGCGTGACGAGCATCGAGACCGTCGTTCGTTGTATCGGGGCGATAGACGGTCGCGCCGTCGCGACGCTGCGCGAGCTCGCCGACGAGCGGCGCCGCGCCGTGAGAGGACCCGTGACCTTGGAGGACGAGTGACATGGCTAGGAGCCCGCTACATCAGCTGAGCCAATACGGCCAGAGCGTCTGGCTCGACTACGTCTCGCGCGATCTGCTCCACAGCGGGGAGCTCGAGCGGATGATGCGCGACGACGCGATCGTCGGCGTCACGTCGAACCCGACGATCTTCGAGAAGGCGATCTCGCACGGGAACGCCTACGACGATCAGTTGCAGGCGTGTCTCGACGAGCTCGACGACCCCAAGGAGATCTTCTGGCACCTCGCCGAGTCGGACATCACTGAGGCGTGCGACCTGCTCCGCCGCGTGTGGGACGAGGGCGGCGGGCGCGACGGGTACGTCTCGATCGAGGTCGACCCCAACCTCGCCTACGACCGCCAGGCGCAGTACGACGAGGCTCTCCGCCTCCACGAGCAGATCGAGCGCCCGAACCTCCTCGTCAAGATCCCGGGCACCGAGCCGGGGCTCGGGGCGATCGAGGACATGATCGCGATCGGCAGGTCGATCAACGTGACGCTCATCTTCTCGCTCCGGCGCTACCGCGAGGTCGCCGAGGCGTACATCCGGGGGCTCGAGCGCCTCGTCGGGGACGGCGGTGATCCCACCCACGTCGCGTCGGTCGCGAGCTTCTTCGTCTCCCGCGTCGATACGGAGACCGACCGGCGCCTCGACGAGCTCGGCGGGCACGACGGCTTCAAGGGCAAGCTTGCGATCGCGAACGCGAAGCTCGCCTACCAGCGCTACAAGCAGCTCTTCTCGGGCGAGCGCTGGGAGAAGCTGGCCGCGAAGGGCGCGACCAAGCAGCGCTGCCTCTGGGCGTCCACGTCGACGAAGAACCCCGCGTACAACGACGTCATGTACGTCGAGGAGCTGATCGGCGCCGAGACGGTCAACACGATGCCGGAGGAGACGATCCAGGCGTTCCAGGACCACGGTCGCGTCGCTCCGACCCTCGAGCAAGGGATCGACGACGCGAGGCGTTTGCTCGAGCAGCTCGCGCAGGCCGGGATCGACTACGACGACGTGACCGAGACGCTCGAGCGCGAGGGCGTTCAGAAGTTCGCGGAATCGTTCGCGGAGCTGCTCGACGGCATTCAGGGCAAGCGACGCCAGCTTGCAGGAGTCGCTTGACGCTGCTCCGGCTCGTGACCGCCGCCGACACGACCGTCGCCCGCGGCACGGCGGCCCTTCACGGCGCAGTTCGATGACCGCAACCGTCGAGCAGCTGGCTGAGAATCCCCTGCTCGAGGGCCTCCGCCTCACGCGCACCCCTGAGCCGTGCGTGCTCGTCATCTTCGGCGCCTCGGGCGACCTGACGAAGAGAAAGCTCTTCCCCGCCCTCTACTCGCTCGCTTTCCGCCGTCTGCTCCCGGAGAACTTCGCCGTCGTCGGGGTCGCCCGCACACCGATGTCGTCCGAGGAGTTCGCGACGAGCATGGAGGACGGTGTCAGGGAGTTCGGCCGCGACGAGTTCCGCGGCGACGTCTGGAAGCGCCTCGTCGGCGGGGTCCGGTACGTCGCCACCGAGTTCGCGGACGAGACAGGCGAGGACCACGTTTCCGCCGAGCTCGGCGACATCGACGCGGAGCGCGGCACGCGCGGCAACCGCGTCTACTACCTCGCCGTCCCGCCGGACGCGATCGCGACGCTCGTCAGGGTGCTCGGACGGCGGCGCACGGACGCTGGGTGGATGCGCCTGATCGTCGAGAAGCCGTTCGGCCACGACCTCGATTCGGCCGAGGAGCTCAACCGGAGGATTCACCGCCACTTCAAGGAGGATGAGGTCTTTCGGATCGACCACTACCTCGGCAAGGAGACCGTGCAGAACATCGCGGCGCTGCGGTTCGCAAACGGGATCTTCGAGCCGATTTGGAACCGCCACTTCATCGATCACGTCCAGATCACCGTGGCCGAGTCGCTTGGGGTCGAAGGACGCGCGGGGTTCTATGAGCGCGCGGGCGCAATTCGCGACATCTTTCAGAACCATCTCCTCCAGCTGCTCGCGAACACGGCGATGGAGCCGCCCGTCGACTTCGATGCCGACTCGGTCCGAAACGAGAAGGTCAAGGCGCTGCGGGCAATGCACACGCCGGGCCCAAAGCACGTCGTGCGCGGTCAATACGGGCGCGGCTACGTCGAGGGGCTCGAGGTGCCCGGGTATCGGGAGGAGCAAGGGGTCGATGCGGAGTCGCTGACCGAGACCTATGTCGCCGCGAAGCTCTACGTCGATAACTGGCGCTGGGCGGACATCCCGTTCTACGTGCGAACCGGAAAGCGCCTCCCGCGGCGGGAGACGACGATCACGATCCAGTTCAAGCGCGCGCCGCACCCGCCGTTCTCCGAGACGGCTGGCGACGAGGTGCGCCCCAACGCGCTCCTGATTCGCGTCCAGCCGAACGAGGGCGTCACGCTCGAGATCGGCGCCAAGGTACCCGGCCAAGGGATGTCGATCCGCCCCGTCCACATGGACTTCCTCTACGGGGGCACATTCCGGACCGGCCTGCCCGAAGCCTACGAGCGCCTCATCCTCGACGCGATGCTGGGCGACGCGACGCTCTTCACGCGCAGCGACGAGATCGAGGAGCAGTGGGCGCTCGTCGACGCGATCGTGTCGGCCTGGCGCCGCGACCGACCGAGCTTCCCGAACTACGCCGCCGGGACGTGGGGGCCGGCGGCGGCCGACGAGCTGCTCGCCCGCGATGGGCGGTCCTGGCGCACGCACTAGTCGTGACGGACGCCGAGGTCGACAGCTGGAGCGGCGAGGACGTCTCCGTCGGTGAGATCGAGCGCCGGCTGGCGGCGCTTCGCCAGCCGCGGGCCGCGGACGGACTTCCCAACCTCAGGACGAGCGTGATGACGCACATCGCGTGGGTGCCGAAGGACTGGGAGAAGGTCGTGCGCGCCGTCATCGCCGGCCTCGCGGACCGGCACCCCTCTCGTGCGATCCTCCTCCTCCCCGACCCGGACGCCGCCGACGGGATCGACGCCCGCGCGTCGCTGCAGTGCTTCGCCGTTCCCGGAAGCGAGCACCACGTCTGTGCGGAGCTGATCGAGCTTCGGCTGCGCGGCGAGCGGACGAAGGCTCCGGCGAGCATCGTCGCGCCCCTGCTCGTGGCCGATCTGCCCGTCTTCGCTCGCTGGCGCGGCCAACCGCCGTTCGACGGCGCCGCCTTCGAGGGGTTGGTCGATCTGGTCGACCGCCTGATCGTCGACTCGGCCGAGTGGCGGGACGTCCCCGACCCGTACGCGGATCTCGCGCGGTTCTTCCCGCGCACGGCGTGCTCGGACATCGCATGGCGGCGGACGGAACCGTGGCGGCGCTCGCTCGCCGCCCTCTGGCCGGCTATCTCCGAGGTGCGCGAGCTGCACGTGCGCGGTCCGCGAGCGGAAGCGGTCCTTCTCGCCGGCTGGCTGCGGTCGCGGCTCGAGAGGGAGGTCGAGCTCGCGCACGAGGAGGCCGACGAGCTCGAAGTCGTCGAGGCCGACGTCGCGGACGTCGAGCCGCCGGCGGGCGATCGCCCGTCGCCGAGTGACCTGCTCTCCGAAGAGCTCGACGTGCTCAGCCGTGACCGCATTTACGAGGCCGCCGCGAGAGCCGCAAACGAGGTTGCGCTGACGACGGCGTAGGGCGTCGTGCGGGAGTTCCGCAGAGCGGCGGTCGGTACCGTCCTGCTCGGTGCGGGCACCGGCTACGCGGCGGGAGTGGTCGGACCGCCCGTCCACGCGATCAGCTCGGACTTCGACGTCTCGCTCGCCGCCGTCGGCCTGCTCACGTCCGCCTTCTTCGCGGGGATCGTCGCGCTCAACCTCGCCGCACCGTGGCTGGATCGGCGCATCGGCCCCCGCTCGTCCGTCCGTCTCGCGGCGCTGCTGATGTGCGCGGGCAGCATCCTGTGCGCGGTCGCGCCGGCGTTCGGCGTCCTTCTCGGCGCGCGCGTGCTCGCGGGGCTGGGCGCCGCGGTCGCGCTGATCATGGGCGGCCTCGTCGGACGTACCATCGGTGGCCCGCTTCTCCTCGGGATCTACGGCGGCGCGATCACGATCTGCGTCGCGATCGCGCTCGCGCTCGGCGGCGTCCTCGAGAGCGCAGGGGTCGATTGGCGCGTCGAGTTCGCGGTCGCCGCCGTCTTCGGCGTCTCGGCGCTCCCGTTCTTCACGGGGCGCTTCCCCGAGATCCCGCGGCCGCCCCGCAGCGTCGCGCGCGACCTCATGCGCGCCTTCGCGTCCTGGGCCTACTGGCGGGTCGCCCTGCTGTTCGTCTTCGCCGCGGGCGTCCCCCTCATCGTGAGCGCGTGGCTCGTCCACTACCTCACCGCCGACGGCGCGATGAGCGCGGGAGCCGCGGGCGCGGTCGGCTTCCTCCTCTTCGCCGTCTCGACGCTCGCACGACCCGCGGGCAGCAAGGCGGACGAGCGCCACCACCCGCTGATCCTCCTCGCGAGCCCGTTCCTCGCCGCCGCGGGGTTCGTGCTCCTCGCGCTCGACACCCAGCCGGCGTTCGCGGTGCCCGCGATCGTCGCCGTCGGGATCGGGTTCTCGATCCCGTACGCCGTCTCGTACATCCGGTCGGAAGACCTGGTCGCGGGGGAGCCCGCGCTCGGCCTCTCGGCCGAGCTCCTGGCCGTCAACCTCACCCCGGTCGTCGCGACCCCCGCCTTCGGCGCCGCGTTCGACGGCGGACACGCGGAAGCGGCCTGGCTCGCGCTCGCCGTGTTCTCCCTCCTCGCCGCCGTCGCGAACCTTCCGCGCCCGGCGCCGAGATCGACGACAATCGCACCGTGACGACGCAGCAGCCACCCGGCGGAACGATCGTCGTCGGCGTCGACGGCTCCGACCCCGGCCGCGAAGCACTCCACTGGGCGGCTCGCGAGGCGCGGCTGCGCGGCGCAAAGCTCGTTGCGGTTCATGTGTGGTCGCCGGCTCCCGCGCTCCCCGATGACTCGCTCGACCCCGTCCCGACCGCTGCGCCCGAGCTCGCTCCCGTACTCGAGCGCGACGCGAAGGACTTCCTGGAGCATGAGCTGGAGCCGCTGAGACGCGAGGGAATCGACGTCGAGTCCCGCATCGTGGAGGGCGAGCCGACAGACGCGCTCACCGACGCTGCGACCGCCGCAGATCTCCTCGTGCTCGGGACGCGGGGCCACGGGCGCCTCTCCGGCCTGCTGCTCGGCTCCGTGAGCCAGAAGCTCGCCCGGCACGCGCCCTGCCCGCTCGTGCTCGTTCCGCACGAGTAACGCCGGCCGTGGGCGCAACGCCGCTCGAGCGCGCAGCGCTCGTGGACGGAGCCGCGCTGACGACCACGCCGCTCGTGGGCGAGCTGGAGCGACCGCGGCCCTGATTGCCTCGCTCCTCCCCGTTCACCACGTCGCGTACCCGGTGCTCTTTCTCTTGGTCGCGCTTGAGTCCGCCGGCGTTCCTCTCCCGGGTGAGACGAGCGTCATCGCGGCGGGAGTCCTGTGCTCGAGCGGGCACCTTTCGTTGCCACTCGTGATCACCGTGGCAGCGTCCGCTGCCGTCGTCGGCGACAACGTCGGCTACGTGCTCGGGCGGACGGGGGCGCGCCGCTTGCTCGCCGGCGGACGGCGACGCGCGGAGCTGCTGCGCCGCGGAGAGAAGATCTTCGCGCGTTGGGGCGGCAAGGCCGTCTTCGCAGGGCGGTGGGTCACGGGTGTTCGTGTCGTCGTTGCGTGGGCGGCGGGCGCTGCCCGCTACCCGTGGCCTCGCTTCCTGGTGTGGAACGCGTTGGGCGGCATCGCGTGGGCGAGCTCGATCACGGCCGCCGCCTACTTCCTCGGCGAGGCCGTCGAGAAGGACGTTCGTCTCGCCGGCCTCGCGGCCCTCGCGCTCGCGGCCCTCGGCGTCCTCGGCCTTGTTGTCAGGCGGTGCGCCGGACGGCGCGAGGCGGGCAACGCCACGTGATCGTCGTGGAGGAGAGAGGCGTGCGCGCGCCGTCCGGCGAGTCGCTCTGCGCCGGCACCGCGTGAACGCGAGCGACGCGGGCGCCCTCAACGCGCGGCGAGAGGCGTTCCCGTCAGTCGACCGCGAGGTAGATGAAGGCGACGGCGATCGTGCCGCCGAAGAGCAGCAGGAAGAGGGCGAACAGCGCGAGGCCCATCAGCACGTTCTTCCGCGCCAGCTCGGGAGTCGGCTCGACGGGATCGGGCATCAGGAAAGCAGGGGATCGACGGCCATCGCGACGAAGAGCAAGGCGAGGTATGCGAGCGAGAAGTGGAAGCAGAGCGCCGCCCGCGCCGGCGTCACCTCCCGCTTGAGCCGCCACGCCAGGTAGACGAACGCCGCGCCCAGGGCGAGTGCCATCGCGACGTAGGACGTGCCGAGCGTGCCGAGCGCGAACGGCAGCAGTGTCACCGGCACGAGGAGCGACGTGTAGAGGACGATCTGTCGCGCGGTCTCGCGCTCGCCGCGCACGACCGGCAGCATCGGGATGCTGGCCGCCTCGTAGCTGCGCCGGATCAGGAGCGCGAGCGCCCAGAAGTGCGGGGGCGTCCAGAAGAAGACGATGAGGAAGAGCGCCAGCGCCGGCAGCCTGAGGTCGCCTGTCGCCGCGGCCCAGCCGACGAGGGGGGGAACGGCGCCGGCGGCCCCGCCGATGACGATGTTCTGCGGCGTCGAGCGCTTGAGCCAGCGCGTGTAGACGACGACGTAGAAGAGGTTGCCGGCGAGAGCGAGCGCCGCGGCGAGGACGTTGACGACGCTCGCGAGCAGGACGAAGGAGAAGGCTGAAAGCGCGAGCCCGAACTCGAGCGCGTACGGGGCGGGGACGCGACCGGCGGCGACTGGGCGGGAGCGCGTCCGCGCGCCCATGAGGCGGTCGATGTCGCGATCGAGCACGTGGTTCAGCGCGCTCGCGCCGCCGCACGCAAGCGCCAGGCCCGCCATCGCGGCGGTGAACGAGGTCGCGCTCGGCAGCCCGCGCGCGCCGACGA
>JALZFG010000047.1 GCA_030861645.1 Actinomycetota bacterium | reverse complement strand
GCCGAGCGCGGCGGACGTCGCGAGGGAGGTCGGTGCCCGCGCCGACGCGGACGTCGTCCTGATGGCCGCCGCCGTCTCGGACTACCGCCCCGAGGAGGCGTATCTCGGCAAGCGCGCGAAGGACGGTGAGCCGTGGCTCGTTCGGCTCGAGCCGACCGAGGACGTCCTGCGGACGATCGGCGCGCGGCGCGTGCCTGACGGGACCGGCGTGCTCGTCGGCTTCGCGGCGGACGAGGGCGGCCGGGGGCTCGAGCGCGCGCGCGAGAAGCTCGTGGCGAAGGGCGCCGACCTGATCGTGTTCAACGACGTCTCGCGCGAGGACGTGGGGTTCGAGTCGCCGGACAATGAGGTCGTCCTGATAACGCGTTCCGCCGAGCGCCGGATCGACAAGGCGCCGAAGCGCGAGATCGCGGCGGAGGTCCTCGACGAGGTCGCGCGGCTGCTGAAGGACGGGCATGGACGAGCGGGCCGCGGATAGGCAGCGGCCCGCCTCGGCGACCGCGACCGAGACGGCCCGGGGCGTCGTCGACAACCTCGCTCAGGTCGTCCACGCGCCGGAGGAGAAGCTCCGGCTCTGCGTCCTCTGCCTCATTAGCGAAGGGCACGTGATCATCGAAGATTTTCCGGGCGTCGGCAAGACGATGCTCGCGAAGGCGCTCGCGCGGTCGCTCGACTGCTCGTTCTCGCGCATCCAGTTCACGCCCGACCTGCTTCCGTCCGACGTGACGGGCGTCAACGTCTTCAACCAGCAGACGAACGAGTTCGAGTTCCGCCCCGGGCCCGTGTTCGCGAACCTGCTGCTCGTGGACGAGATCAACCGCGCATCACCCAAGACGCAGGCGGCGCTGCTCGAGTGCATGCAGGAGAACCAGGTGACCATCGACGGCACGACGTACGAGCTCGCCCGTCCCTTCATGGTGATCGCGACGCAGAACCCGATCGAGTACGAGGGCACGTACCCGCTCCCCGAGGCGCAGCTCGACCGGTTCACGATGCGGATCTCGATCGGCTACCCGGCGCTCTCGGAGGAGGCGCGAATGCTGACGGAGCAGACGAGCAACCCGCCCCTCGAGCGGCTCGAGGCCGTCTCGACCGCAACCGACATCGTCGCGGTCGCGGAGGAGGCGAGGGCGATCTACGTCGAGGAGAGCCTCAACCGGTACATCGTCGCGCTGCTCCGTTACACACGCGGCGACGAGCGTCTGTATCTCGGAGCGAGCCCGCGCGCGGGCATCGCGCTACTTCGCGTCGCCAAGGCGCGCGCGCTGCTCGAGGGGCGCGACTACCTCGCGCCCGACGACATCAAGGCCGTCGCGGAGCCCGTCCTCGCCCACCGCCTCCTCGTCGCGCCGGAGGCGCGCTCGCTCGGGCTCGCGGCGGCCGATCTCGTGCGCGAGGCGCTCCAGCGCACGCCGGTCCCGGTATGAGCTCGGCTCCGCCGAATTCCTGTCCCCGAAGGCGGAGACAGGCAGCGGGGGGTCTCGTTCCCGAGAAACGAGCACGATGACGGGCTCCGGCCGCGTCGCCGTGGCGCTCGGGGTTCTCCTGTACGTCGCCGCGTGGGCGTTTGGATCGCGGCCGCTCTACCCGGTCGCCGTCGGGCTGCTGCTCGCGAACCCGATCGCCTGGGCGTGCGTGCGTCTTGCCGACCGCCCGCTCGGGCTGCATCGGAAGACGCGCAAGCACGACCATGTCGAGGGCGACGACGTCGAGGTCGAGGTCGAGGTCGAGGCCCAGCCGCGACTGCCGACGGCCTCGGTCGTCCTCGTCGAGACGATCGAGAAGATCGGCAGGCGCGTCACGCCGCTCGAGACGGGAGCGCGCGGGCGGCGCCGCGCCCGCTACATCCTGCGCGCGCTGCCGCGCGGACGCTACCGCTTCCCGGAGGCGCGGGCGGTGCTCGAGGACCCGTTCGGTCTCCAGCGCGCCGAGGTCGACCTGCCCGGATCGTCAGCGCTCGTCGTCTTCCCGCGCGTCGTTCCGCTCGAGTACCTGTTCTCCGACGGCGGCCCGGGCGCGCAGCAGGGCAGGCGGCTGCTGCTGCGACGGCCGATCGGCTACGACGTGCACGGCGTCCGCGAGTACGAGCAGGGCGAGTCGCTGCGCCGAGTCCACTGGCCGACGACCGCGAGACGCGGCCAGCTGATGGTGAAGGAGCTCGAGGACGCGCCTCGCGACGAGGTCGCCGTCGTGCTCGACGCCCAGGCGCGCGTCCGGGCCGACGGCGCGCCCGATCGGAGCTTCGACCTCCAGGTCCGCGCCGCCGCGTCGCTTCTCCATGCCCACGCGCGCCGCGGCCGCCGCGCCGTGCTCGTCGTCAACGCGGCCGAGCGCGTCTCGCAGAGCGTCCATTCCGACGCCGGCGACTGGCGCCGCGCCTACGAGCTGCTCGCGGCGGTCGAGCCGAACGGACGGTCGCCGGC
>JALZFG010000044.1 GCA_030861645.1 Actinomycetota bacterium | reverse complement strand
GAGTGGATCTTCCAGCTGGACTCGGACGGGCAGTTCGTCGTGTCCGAGTTCTGGCGGCTCTGGCCTCGCCGTCGCGAGGCCGACCTCGTCCTCGGTGTCCGTGTCCGGCGCCACGACCCGCTGCATCGCCTCGTGCTGACGCGCGCCGTCCGCCTCGTCGTCTCGGCGCTCGCGACCCGCCCGCTTCGGGATGCGAACGTGCCCTTCCGCCTGCTCCGCAGAGCGGTGTGGGAGGACCTCCGCCGCTTCATCGGGCCCGATGCGCTTGCGCCCCAGATCCTCGTGACGATGGGAGCGGCCGTTCGCGGCTGGCGGATCGTCGAGGTGCCGGTCTCGCACCTGCCGCGCGAGCGTGGGCAGTCGAGCCTGCGCGCGCTCCGGCTCCTGCGGTTCAGCCTGCGTGGGCTCGGGCAGCTGCTGCGCTTCCGGTACGAGCTTGCGCAGGCGCCGGCGCGGGGGGCTTGACGATGGATGCGGTTCAGCAGGAGCTCCGGCTCGGCCGGCGGTTGGGGTGGCCTCGCGCCGGCGTCCTCGCGGCGGTGACGGGCGAGCGCCTCGCGTACGGCGCCGTGTTCGCTGTCGCCCTCGTCCTTCGCGTCGTCCACCTCGCGGACAAGCCGTTTCACCACGACGAGAGCCTGCACGCCTGGTTCTCCTGGTTGCTCGCCACCGGCCAGCACTTCCACTACGACCCCGCGTACCACGGGCCGGTTCAGCAGTACGTCGTCGCGTCGCTGTACTTCCTCGGGGGGGTGGGGGACTTCACCGCGCGCCTCGGTCCCGCGCTCGTCGGCACCGTGCTGACCGTGCTTCCGTACTTTCTCCGGCGGCAGCTCGGCTCGGTCGCGGCGTTCTCCGCCTCGGTCGTCTTCTGCATCAGCCCGAGCTACCTCTACTTCTCACGGTTCGTCCGCGAGGACATCTACGCCGCCTGCGTCACGCTCGGCCTCATCGTGCTCGTGTTCCGGTTCCTCGAACGGCCGCGCCGGTGGCACCCCGCCGCAATCCTCGGGCTCCTTGCGGTCAGCTTCGCCACGAAGGAGTCGACCTACATCACGGTCTTCGTCATGGGAAGCTTCTTCCTCCTCGCTGTGGGCTACCAAGTCCGGCGGGCGCGAGCCGCGGGCCAGCCGGCGGGCTCCGCTCCGCTCGTGGCGACCGTCCGGTCCGTTGGGCTCGATGCCTGGATCTGGGGCGCCGCGACCTTTGCGTTCGTCTTCACAATCCTCTTCACGTTCTTCCTGCTCGAGCCACAGGGCCTGCGCGCCGGGCTCTACGACGCGATCAGCTACTGGCTCTCGCAGAACGACGTCAACCGCGGCGGTCAGCCCTGGTTCTACTACCTCTTCCTCATCCCCCTCTACGAGCTTCCCGTCGTGCTCGTCGGCGCGGTCGGGATCGTCGTTGCTCTGCGTCGGCCGACGCTGTTCCGCCTCTTCCTCGTGTGGATGTTCGTGCTCAGCCTGATCGTCTACTCATGGGCGGGCGAGCGGATGCCGTGGCTCATCCTGCACCCGCTCCTGCCGCTCGTCCTGCTCGCCGGGATCGGCTTTCAGGCGCTCTGGCGCCGCGCCACGTGGGCGCGGGCTGTCGCGGCGGCCGCGGCAGCGGCAGGCGCCGCCTTTCTCATGTGGGGTTCGGTCTCGGTCTCGTACGACCATCCCGCCGACCCAGCCGAGATTCTCGTCTTCACGCAGACGTCGGCCGACGTTCCGCCCATCGTGGACGAGCTCTCCGCGATCGACCGTCGCGTCCAGGCCGCGAGCGGCCGGCGCGCGAGCGTCTACGTCGAGGGCGTCGGCGGCTCCGACTGGCCGTGGGCCTGGTACCTCCGTAACCTGAGCTGGATCTCCGTCGACCCGAAGCGGCCCCGATCGGCCACCGGGGCGGATGCCCTCCTGCTCACCGAGCCCGGGACGGTGAGGCGGCTCCGTCCGGTGCTCACCGGCTATCGCGGACGCCGCTTCAGGCTTCGCGAGTGGTGGGTCGTCGACTACGGGGGGGCATCGCCGGGAGACGTCTGGAGGTGGTTCCTCAGACGCAAGGCCTGGAGCGAGAAGGGCGCGCTCTACCAGTGGTTCTACGTGCGGAAGGACCTCGCTCGGGCGGCGGCCGGCCCGTCTTCGTCGTCGAGCTGAGGGGCTTTCTGGGCAGGCCCCCTTAAGTCGGCGTCGGTTGCGCCGCGCGGTAGGGCGGCAGGACCACGGGTGCGAGGACGAGGAAGGGGAGGACGTTAAGCGCGTGGAGCACCAGCGCGTACGACAGCGCTTCGGAGTCGGAGATGCCGCTGTACGCCGAGAGTGCGAGGACGGTCGCTCCCTCGAACACACCGAGCGCGGCGGGCGAGGAGGGCAGAATCATGGCGAGCCCGATCGCGATCACCACGAGAAGACCGGCCATCGGCGAGAGCCCGAGGCCGAAGGCTCGCATGACGAGCCAGTAGCCGACCGCCAGCACGAGCCATGACGCGGTCGTCCAGAGAAAGGCGATGATGCCCGTCGTCACGCTTCTCAGTCCGGCGAGGCCGTGCAGGAAATTCGCGGGGGAGTGGCGGAGCCGGTCCTCGGAGAGGAGGGGGAGGCGGCTGAGCAGGCGAAACGCGAACGCGAGCGGGCGCTCCCGAAACACGGCGAGCACGACGACGACAACCGCGAGCGCCACGAGCAGCACCGCCGCGAGCACGCCCGCGGCGCGAAGCCACGTCAGGTCGGGGAGCCACGGCACGGCCACGAACAGGAGCAGGAGGAGCGAGAGGACGTCGAAGACGCGCTCGACGACGACGGTCGCCGTCGTCTCGGCCATCGACGCGCGCGCCCTCCGCTTCAGCGCGACGACGCGGGCCGCCTCGCCCGCGCGCGCCGGGAGGATGTTGTTGAACAGGTAGCAGACGAAGAGCGCGCTCGAGCACGCGCGCAGCGAGGGTCGCCTGGCCGGGGCAAAGAGTGATCGCCACCGCTCTGCCCGGATGTAGAAGGCGATGGTCATGACCGCCAACGCTGGGGCAAGCCAGACGAAGTCGCTGTCCTCGAGCGCCGCCCACACCTCGCTCAGGTGCGCGCCCCGCACCGCGAAATAGGCGAAGACGACGCTGACCAGGACGCCGATCCAAACGAGCCACGTGCGGGCTCGCGGGCGGCGGAGAGCTCTCCTCACGTCACCTTCCTCGGATCGCCGGCACTCGACTCGACCCCCCCGTACGAGCGGAACACCCGTTCACTCGCAGGCCAGCGAGGTTAGCGAACGGCGGGAGAGCCAATGCGGGCAGGCGCGCGCGCAGCGGAGCGGCTCTCGAACTCAAAGCGGGTCTCGCGAACCCTCAACCACCCTCAAGGGGGTCTGACCCCCTCGAGGGTCGGCACGCGATTTTCCGCCGGCCTGGCCGGAACCGTCGCGCCGCGGCCGGGGGACGTGCTCGGGCGCTTAGGTGGTCGGCCCGACGGTGCTACCGTCGCCCGATTGCTCGTCGTAGGTGAACGTCTCCGACGGCCCGAAGATCTTCTCCTTCACCCACTCGCGCGTCTGCCGACCGGTGAAGGGATTGAAGAGGACGCCGAGCGAGAGGCCGAGGACAAGCAGCATGGTGTTCCGGAAGGCATGGTCCTCCTTGCCCTGGACGCGTTGTGCAGCGCTGCGCAGCTCCTCGATCGCCGTCCTCAGGTTCGCCTGGATCTCCTCGTCGGTCGCAACGCGCGCCGCGACACCGGTCGCGCCCCGCCCGCCGAGGAGCTCGTCGTACACGTCCCTGGCCGCCACAAACGCGGTCCTCACGTTCTCGCGCACCTGTTGGTCTTTCAGCGCGCGCTCGACGTACGGTCGGACCTCCGCGACTCTGTCCTTCGCCTTGGCCATCGCTCAGCTCGTCCTTTCTCTCGATTGCACCCGCGACAGTGTCTTCCATCCCGCTCGCGCGTGCAAACACGGGGCCTGACGGGGAGAAGGTTCCCTTGACGCGCTCGGACGGCGTTCGCTAACGTCGGCGCTTGGTAGTGATGACTAACTTACTTGCTGGAAGGGCATGGAGCGGCTGACGCGGACGATGCTCCGGTTTCGCTGGTTCGTCCTCGCGGCGTGGATCGTCCTGTTCCTCGCATCCGCGGTCGCTGCGTCCGGGCTGAGCGACCTCCTGACGAACAGGTTCAGCTTGCCCGGAACAGATACCGCGCGCGCGGAGAGGATTCTCGAGGACCACTTCCAGCAGAAGACGACGGGCTCGTTCACGCTGGTCGTCCGCGGCGCGCCGAACAGCGCCCAGCAGCTAACGCCGGAGGTTCGACGGGCCGCGCAGCGGGCGGCGCGGGTGCTGCCGACAGCGAAGGTCGCCGAGGTGCGGCCGATCTCGCGCTCCCTCGTCACCGCGACGATCGTCTCCAATCTCGAGCCTGCCGAAGCGAAAGGCCACACCGATGAGATGCGCCAGGCGATCGGGACGATCCCAGGAGCTCAGGCGGAGTACCTGAGCGGCCAGGCGGCGATCGAGCACGACCTCGACCCTGTCTTCGCGCGCGACCTGCGCGTGGGCGAGCTCTACATCGCGATCCCGATCGCGCTCGCGATCCTCGTGTTCGTCTTCGGCACGCTCGCCTTCCTGATCCCCTTCGTCTTCGCCGCCGCTGCGATCCCGACGACGCTCGCGCTGATCTGGGTCGCCGCGAACTACATGGAGCTGTCGACCTACCTGCAGAACATGGTCATGCTCATCGGCCTCGGGATCGCGATCGACTACTCGCTCCTCGTCGTCTACCGCTACCGCGAGGAGTCGCGTCGTAGCACCTCGAAGGAGGACGCGATCGTGCGCACGATGGAGACGGCGGGCCGCGCGGTCGTGTTCAGCGGAACGGCCGTCGCGATCGGGCTCGCGTTGATGCTCTTCATGCCGCTGCCGTTCATGCGCGGTTTCGGCATCGGAGGCCTGATCATCCCCCTCGTCTCGGTGATCTGCGCGCTCACGCTGCTGCCGGTGCTCATCTACCTCCTCGCCGACCGGCTCGACCGCGTGCGGCTCATTCCACGCCGCGTTCTCCGGAGCCGCGAGTCGGAGGAGCACTTCTGGGTGCGCCTCGCGCGCGCGATCATGCGGCGGCCCGTGGTGTTTGCGCTCACGACCGCGGCGCTTCTCGTCGCGCTCGCCGTGCCCGTCGCGTCGCTGGAGCTCGGGCCGGGATCGAACAAGGGTATTCCGCAGGACCTCGAGGGGGTCCGGGGCCTGAGCATCATCGCGGGCGAAATCGGTGAGGGGGCCATCTCCCCGACCGCGATCGCCGTCGACACGGGGCGTTCGGGGGGAGCGCGCTCGCCCGACGTCGTCGCCGCCGTCGAGCGGCTCGAGACGCTGCTGATCGCGGACCCCGAGGTGGCCCGGCTCTCCTTCGACCCGCGGAGCCGCCAGTACGTCGACGCCAGCGGGCGGTACATCAATATCCAGGTCGTGGGGAAGAGCGAGTACGGCGTGCCCGCCGCGCTCGACTTCGTCGACCGGCTGCGCGACACGCTCGTGCCGGATGCGCGCTTTCCCGACGGTGTCGCCGTCTACGCGGGCGGGGGGCCGCCTGGGGGACGCGACTTCCTCGACCTCACCTATAGCGCCTTTCCGTGGCTCGTGGTCGCGGTCCTCGTCCTGACCTACTTCCTGCTTCTGCGGGCGTTCCGCTCGCTGCTGCTGCCGCTCAAAGCGATCGTGCTCAACTGTCTGTCGATCGGCGCCGCGTACGGGCTGCTGACGATCTTCTTCAAGTGGGGCGGGGCGAGCGCGGTCGGGCTGATCGCGTTCGACCAGATCGAGGGCTGGATTCCCGTGTTCATCTTCGCGATGGTGTTCGGGCTCTCGATGGACTACGAGGTCTTCCTCGTCAGCCGCATGCGCGAGGAGTGGGACCGCGGGCGCTCGAACGAGGAGGCCGTCGCCGACGGTCTCGCAAAGACCGGCCGGATCGTGACGGCGGCCGGGATCGTCATGTTCGCCGCGTTCATGGGCTTCGTCGCGGGGTCGATCGTGGGGCTCCAGCAGTTCGGCTTCGGTCTCGCGGCCGCGATCCTGCTGGACGTCACTATCGTCCGGGCCCTGCTCGTGCCGAGCGCGATGAAGCTCTTCGGCCGCTGGAACTGGTGGCTTCCGCGCGGGGTCGCGAAGGTCTTCCGCGTCAAGCCCTCGCCGCTCGCGCGCGGCCCCGAACCGCGGCCCGTCGCGGAAGCAACCTAGCCTCAAAGGGTCAACCTAGCCTCAAGGGGGTCAGACCCCCTTGAGGGTTGCTTGAGGGTTTGCGGCGGGCTACCTGAGCGCGGCCCAGATCACGATCCCGACGAGGATCGCGACCACGAGCCACGCCCAGCGCAGGATGCGGAACGCGCGCCGCTCGCCCGCTCGCGGCCCGGGCTCGGGAACGAAGGGGTCGCGCTCCGGCGACGGCTGGCGGGGGATGTCGTCCTCGCCCTCGAGGACGTCCGGGTCGCGGTCGACGTAGCGCTCGTCCATTTCCAGGTCCCTTTCGCACGACGAGCTTGTGCAAACCTTCTCGGCGACCTCGGCGAAACCTCAGAACCTGCGCTACCCTCCGCCCGTCCGGGGGCGGTCCCCGCGTTTACCGAGGAGGAGCTCATGTCGCGGTTCGTCGTAGGTGGCTGTCTACTCGTCGTGGTCCTCGCCCTCGCGTCGCTTGGAGGGGCGATGCAGGGTCGGGCGGCCGACCCGAGCGACACGATCGCTGTGACGCTGACGGGTAGCCCGACGCCGAACCAGGCGTCGGTTGTCGAGGTGACGGCCGGCGGTGCCGCGGCATTCACGATCCAGGTTCGGAACAACGGCCCGTTCGCGGTCACGAACGTCGCGATCAGCTCCCCCGCAGCGCCGGGCTCGACCTTCGGCGCGACGTTCGCCTCCCAATCCTCCTCCTTCGCCAGCGGCCCGGGGCTCGTCGGCGGGACCTGTCAGCAAACCTCGTCGGGAGGGGCGTTCTGCACCCTCGAGCGGCAGCTTCAGAAGGGTGAAAGCGCGAGCGTGACGCTCGTCTTCAAGGGATTCGTCGGCCCCGCGAGCGGCAACTGGACGGCGCGCGTGCAGCTCGACGAGCACAACACCGACAATCCCAACTCGACCCACACGGACTCATTCGATCGTGCGCTCGCGCTGAACGTCAACGCGCGCGACGGAAGGACCGTGTCGACGTTCGCGGCCGCGGATGAGACGACGCCGGTCACCACCGACCGAAACGGGGACGGCCTCGGAGCGGCGGCCCCCGGGGACGTCGCGCGAACGACGTTCGTCGTCGCGCCGGCGAGCGTCGGCGTCGGCGCCGTCATCTCGGAGCGGGCGCGCACCACGGCGGGCGAGGGCTGCTTCGGAAACCGTGACTGCCTGAGAAACAGCTGGCCGCTCGCCGAGTTGTCGGTCGTCTCGATCCCCCGCACGTTCGTCCCCCCCGCCGCCGCGTACGCCCAGTTCAACATCCGGGCCGACGCCTCCACCGTGCCTCCGGGAATGAGCCCGAGCAAGGCGAAGCTCTTCCACGACGGGAAGCTCGTCGAGCTCGCCACGGCGCCCGGCGCGGACTGCTTCGACGGCTGCCTGACGCGGCTGCCGACCGTCGCGAGCGACGGCGACTACATCTTCACCGGGCAGACGGGTGAGAACGGGATCTGGCAGCCGTAGGCTCGCCGCCGGCAGTCTCGGCGGCGAGCTCGCGAAGCGCCGCCCGCGCCTTCGTCGCCGAGATGCGGTTGCCTTTCCGTTCCGAGAGGCCGACGGCGCGGTGTAGGGC
>JALZFG010000027.1 GCA_030861645.1 Actinomycetota bacterium | reverse complement strand
CGCCACAGGCTGAGCGCCTCCCGGAGGCTCGCCGCGGCGGCCGCCGGGTCTGCCGGCACCTGCGTCAGCCGCTGGAACCGCTCGAGGTCGAGCTGGTCGGCCGAGAGCGCAAGCTGGTAGCCGCGGCCCTGGGTAGTGATCACATCTGCGCGCAGCGACTTGCGAAGCTGCGAGATGTAGCTCTGCAGCACGTTCCGCGCCGTCTCCGGCGGCTCCTCGTCCCACACGGCATCGATTAGCCGCTCCGCCGGCACCACCTCGCCCGCATGCAGCAGCAGGACCGCTAGCACCGCCCGCTGCCGCCCGCCGCCGAGCACGACCGGCTCTCCGTCGCGGAGCACCTCCAGCGGCCCGAGGATGCGGAACTCGACGCCCATGGACGCGACGCTAGCGCGTCCCCGAGTGCGCTTCGAGTCGAGATGCAGGCGACTCTCGCAGCTGGGTGGATGGGATGAAGGCTGTGAGCCGAGCCACGTCGACGTCCGGCGCGCCGACCGACCGACGCAACCCGGTGTAGTCGGACCCTTGCGAAGGGCGAGAGCGCCGTCGAAGAGAAAGGCGAGGGGCCCGGTTCGTGGAAGCTGCTCCGAGATCGAGCGGTGGCGCCACGATGAGGCGGTTGGCGCACCGCCAAGTTCCGCCCATTCCGACCCGCGCAGGACGCCGAAACCCGCATGCTTCGCGGGTCAACGTGTCGCTGAGGGTGGGGATGCGGGCGGAATTATGATCCGACGATGGTTCCCGAGGCGCCGCTCGAGCGGACGGAGCACGGACTCCTGCCGGCCGGCGAGGGCTGGTTCGTCCTGAACGCACGCGAGGCGGAGTGGCGCGTCTGGGAGGGGCTTGGCAAGTGGCCGCGCCTCGAAGGCGCGAGACCGATGTTCCCGCAACTCGGGCTCGGGCTGACGGTGCTCGACCCTGGTGAGCGGCTCGCCATGTACCACTGGGAGCGCGACCAGGAGGACTTCCTCGTGCTCCATGGCGAGGCGCTCGCGATCGTTGAGGGCCAGGAGCGGCCGCTGCGGAAGTGGGACCTCCTCCACTGCCCCGCAGGCGCGAAGCACGTCATCGTCGGAGCGGGCGACGGCCCGTGCGTCGTCTTCGCAGTCGGCGCGCGCGAGAAAACCACTTCCCGCGCGGCCGACGGACGGATCACTCATACGAAGGACTGGGGCGCGTATCCAGTGGACGAGGCGGCCCTGAGCCACGGCGCGGGTGTCGAGGAGGAGACGAACGACAAGAGCGCCGCCTACGGCCGCTTTCCCGAGCGCGTCTCGACGCGATATCGCGACAGCTGGCTTCCTGACAGGTAAGGGCAGTGACGACAGCGCCGCGCGTTGCTGTCGTACCCGTTCACACGGTTGCACACCCTGCTGCAGATCGCGGCGGCGCAGAGCCGCCCGTGAATACGAGCGTGACTCCATCCGCCCTCGCGAGCTGCTTCACGGCCGTGATCGCCGATCCCGCGATGCCGTTTCCTCCCGCCGCGACCGATAGCCGCGAGAGCACTCGTTTCTCCTTCACGGTCGGGTGCCGGACGTGATCGATGCCGAAGCCGTTGGGCATCGCGATTAGGAGCCGCCCGCGGTAGACGTATGAAAGCTCCTGGGCGAGGAAATGCGCGACTGCTGCGGCTAGCGCCAGAGAGCCCTGGCCGTGCCGACGTCATACGCGTCGCGATCAGGGCGACCTTGATCCGGTAGCGCTTTCGCTTGGCGTCGAGCGTCAGCCCCGCGAGCTGCTGCGAAAGCATCGAGGCGATCTTGGCGTCGAAGGGGACGAACACGTTTCGTGAGAGCGCGTAGGCGCTCGCGAGGTCGCCGTCCGCGCGCGCCGGCGTCACCGTGACGACGCCCGCGAGTGCGACGACTGCGATGACGGTGAGTGCCACCCCGGCTCCTTCCGAATCTTCCGCGGCTGGCCGCTCATCCGGACGCGTGGTCGACGAGGAGCACGTTGAACGGCTGTCGTCCGGGCGGCTGGATCTGGAAGTTCAGGCCCCAGCGGCCGACCATGACGAACGCGGGTGCGGAGTGCTGATAGAGGCCGCCGCCCGAGTCGGCGAGGTGGTAGCCCTGCGAGCCCATCTCCATGTCGAGCATCGTGAAGGTGGCGGTCACTTCGGCCCCCGCCACCGGCTTGCCGGCGCGGGCGATACGGACGGCGAAGATGTTGGGGACGGCAGCGCGGTTGGGCTTGACGTGGAACTCGAGGCGGTAGGCGCCGTGCTTCATCACCTCGGTGACGGGGCCGGGCCCGACGGTCGCGCTCGCGTTGCCGACCTCCGTGATCGCCTTTGCGGGGGGCGCAATGCTGGAGAGAACCGCGGCTGCGAAGAGCGCGCCGGCGACGAGGAGCACCTCGCCGCCGACCAGGCGACGGAGCAGGACGGCCGTCCCTGATCCGACCTCGGGCCGGTCGCGGCTGGCCTCGAGCCGCGGCTTCGTGCGTGCGAGGTTGACCGCCGCGAGCACCATCGCCGTGAGGAGGAGCGCGATCTTCACGAGGAGCGCCTTGCCGTACGAGGTCTGCCAGAGCGAGGCGAGCGTCGGGATGTGCAGCAAAGAGGCGCCAATTCCGGAGCCGATCAGCGCCATAACGGCGAAGAAGGCGGTGTCGGAGAAGCGGGGGATGCAGACGGCGAGCCCAGCGACGCGGCGCGCGACGGGCAGGCTGCGCCAGAGCACGAGCAGGCCGATCAGACCGCCGATCCAGATCGAGCCGGCCGCCAGGTGGACCCAGTCGAGTGTGAGCGCGAGCGGCCGCGGCGCAGTCTGGGCCGCGTGACCCGACGCACTCGCCGCGAGCAGTGCCGCCGCGGCCGCGGCAAGCGCTCCGGGAAACGCCACGAGTTCGGCGATCGTGCGGTCGCGGCGCGCGGGCCGGTCGAGCCAGAGCAGCACGGCGGCCGCGCCCGCGAAGAGCGCGAGCACGAGCTCGAGGTCGAGCCAGGCGCGTCCGAACGCGGAGACGCGCATCAGCGGGACGAGCGCCCCGATCGACCAGACCGAGCGCAGCGCGAACTCGGCGGTCGCGAGAAGGACGTAGATCGGCGTTGCGAGGAGCGCGAGCGCAAGGGCGACCCAGAAGGCGATCGAGAGCGCGCGGAGCTCTGTCCCGGAGACGCGGGCGACGAGCGGGCGGGCGATCAGGGTACGCAGGAGGAAGAGCCCAATCGCGCTCATGACCGAGAGGAAGGCGATCCAGCGGGCGATCAGAAGCAGTGTCGTGGTGGCCGTCTCGGAGACGGATGGGATCGCGAACTGCGGGGCCGGGCCGGGGTTCGGGCCGACGGCGAAGGTGAAGGCGCCGCGGACGGGGTGGCCGTCGACGGAGATCGCGCGCCAGAAGACGAGATACCAGCCTTCCGAAAGGTCGTTAAGCGGAACGTCGAGCTCGTCCGGGTTTGCGGGCGAGCGGCGGGGCGGCCCAGCCGTCCGCTGGTGACCAGCCGCATCGGTAACGGAGACGATCGCGAAACCCGGCTCCATGGCCTCTCTGTACGTCAGCCTGACCTGCGCGGGCGGGCTGTTGACGACGCCGCTCGGCGAGGGCGTGCTCCGGAGCAGCGTTGCGTGCGCCGAGACGGCGGCGGGGAACGCAAGCGCCGCAGTAACCGCGGCGAGCGCCGCTACAGCTCGTCCGCGAGCGGTCACG
>JALZFG010000008.1 GCA_030861645.1 Actinomycetota bacterium | reverse complement strand
GCCGCGGCCGCCCGTGCTCGCTCCTCGGCCTCCTGTCGTGCCTTCTCCTCGGCGATCTGGGCCTGCTCCTCGAGCTCGGAGATCTCGGACTCGTTGAACCGCTGCTGCTCGGTGAGGCGGGCGACGTAGCCCTCCCGCTCCGCGCGGGCCTGCTCAAGCGATGCGGCTGCGAGGCGGGTCTCCTCCTGGAGCTGCCTGAGCTTCACCTCGCGCGCGGCGAGAGCTCGCGCCAGGCGCGTGAAGCGCGCCTGCGCCGCGCGCGCCTGAGCGGCGATGAAACGGTCCTGGTCGGCGACGCGGGCAGCGTGGTCGAGCCGCGTCAAGGCGTCGTCGAAGGATGAAGCGCCCAGGATCACGGCGAGCGGGTCGATGCCACCCTGCTCGTAGAGCGCCCGCACGCGCGCGGCGAGGCTCTTGCGGGCAGCCCTCGACGTGCGCCGAACGGTCGCGAGGTGGCGCCGGGCACGTGCTCGCTCCCGCCGCACCGACGCCGCTTCCGTCTCCAGGGCGGCGAGCCGCGCGCGCGCGCGAGTGAGCTGAGTGTCGAACGCGTAGAGCTCGAGGAGCGCGTCGTGCGAGCGCTCTGCGAGCGCCGCCGTCTCCGCTCGCAGCTGGTCTGCCCGCGCGCGCAGCTCGGACGCGCGGTCTGCTTCCCCGGCGTTGGGTACGGCGATTGCCGCGGCGACCGCCAGGGTCGCTACGAGAAGACGGCCCGCACGAGTGGGACAGGCCCGCAGCACGGCGCCGGACCGTAGCAAAGGGCTGTGAGTTTGTGCTGGTGGCGTCTTTGCCATCTTTGTCGAGGTTTTGGCTTGAAGGAGCGTTTGCGCTTGCGTCCCGATCCTGCTAGGGTGCCGCGCTCGTGACGCTCCGGAGCCGCTTCCGGCGCTCGTCAGACGTTCGTTTCAGCGGCAGAAAGTGGCGGGCCGCGATCGTCGTCGTCGCAGTCCTCGGGACTCTCGTTACGGCACCTTCCGCGTTCGCGGAGCCCTCGTCTCTCGCCTTCAAAGAGGCGCAGGTTCGGCAGGTCCTCGCGCAGATCAGCAGCCTGGACGCGAGCCTCGCGCAAGCCGTCGAGGCGTACAACCAGGCCACCGCGAAGCTCGCCCAGATCGAGAGCGACCTGAGCGTCAATACCCGCCGGCTCGCGATCGCGCGCACGAACCTGCGCCGTTCGCAGAGGGAGCTCGCCAGGCGGCTCGTCGCGTTGTACACGTCAGGCGAAGATCAATCGACGCTCGCCGTCCTCCTGGGTGCGACGAGCCTCGACGATTTCATCACGCGGCTCGACGCTGTCGACCGCGTCTCGGAGCAGGACGCGCGCATGCAGGAGCAGATCGCGCGCTACCGGACCGAGGTGCTCCGGCGGCAGGCTCGGCTGAAGCGCGCCCGCGCCGCGCAGAAGGAGCTCGTCCAGGAGCGCGCGCAGCACAAGGCGTCGATCGAGAGTCAGCTCGCCGAGCGGCGCCAGCTCGTCGCTTCGATTCGCAGCGAGATCGAGCGCATCAAGGCGGAGGAAGCCAGACGTCAGGCCGAGCTCGAGCGACAGGCCCGCGAGCGCGCGCGCCGGCAGGCCGCTGCAGCCTCCTTCACCCCGGAGATCGCGACGCAGGAGAGCTCGGGCGGCTCCGAGAGCTCGGGCAGCTCCGGGAGCTCAGGCAGCTCCGAGAGCTCGGCCAGCTCCGAGAGCTCGGACACCTCATCGAGCGCCGCGCCCTCGGAGAGCTCCGACAGCTCGGACAGCTCCGCCGGCTCGTCTTCCGAGTCGTCGTCCCCTCCGCCGCCCGTCTCTGCTCCGAGCCGGGCGGGTGTCGTCGAGATCGCTATGCGGTACCTCGGTGTCCCGTACAAGTGGGGCGGTGCGTCCCCGAGCGAGGGTTTCGATTGCTCGGGATTCGTCATGTACGTGTTCGCCCAGGTGGGCGTGTCGCTTCCGCACGGCGTGGCCGCCCAGTACGCGATGGGAACGCCGGTCTCCCGAAGCGCGCTGCAGCCGGGGGACATGGTCGCCTTCGACGGTCTCGGCCACGACGGGATCTACATCGGAGGCAACCAGTTCATCCACGCGCCGCACACGGGAGACGTCGTCAAGATCTCCAGCCTCACGGGTTGGTACGCGTCGACCTACGTCGGCGCGCGACGGTACTAGCTCGGCGCCGCAGGAGCCTCGTAGAGCTCGTCGATCACGCCGGCGAAGTGCTCCTCGCAGGCGCGTCGCCGAAGCTTGAGCGTCGGCGTCACCTCGTCACGTTCCGCGGAGAAGTCGCGCGGAAGGATGGCAAAGCGCTTGACCTGCTCAAACCGCGCACGCTCGGCGTTCACCTCGTCCACGATCTCCTGCACGGCGTCGCGCACGCGTTCGTCGCGCGAGAGCGCCTCGGCGTCACCGTCGAGGCCGCGCTCGCGCGCCCACGTCCGCGCCCCTTCCTCGTCCAGCGTCACGAGCGCGGTGAGGTATGGCCTTCGGTCGCCGACGACGAGCGCGTGTGACAGCAGCTTCGAGCGCTTGAGCGCGTTCTCGATGTTCTGCGGCGCGACGTTCTTGCCGCCGGCCGTGACGATGATGTCCCGCTTGCGGTCGGTGATCGTGAGGAAGCCGTCCTCGTCGAGTTCGCCGACGTCGCCCGTCCGAAGCCATCCGTCCTCGTCGAGCACCTCGCGCGTCGCCGCCTTGTCCTTGAGGTACCCGGCGAAGATCGTCTCGCTCCGAACGACGACCTCGCCGTCGTCCGCGATGCGAATCTCGAAGCCCGGGAGGGGTGGTCCGACGGTGCCGAAGCGGAACCGGTCCGGCCGGTTGACGGAGCACGCCGTCGTCAGCTCGGTCTGCCCGTAGCCCTCGAGGATCAGGATGTCGAGCGCGTGGAAGAACTCGGCGATCTCGGCCGAGAGGGGGGCGGCACCGGAGACGCCGAAACGAAGCCGGCCGCCGACGCGCGCCTTCACCTGGGAGTAGACGAGTCTGTC